>CAZWUP010000187.1:0-5962 GCA_964637045.1 uncultured Porticoccaceae bacterium
GACGGGATATTAATTTTGTCCGGGAAAGAAAAAACCGGCGCCGACATTAAGCAGAGCCGCGAGGACGAGAACGTGCTCGGCTCCACCTTCGATTTCAACATGCAGGACCCCGGGGAGTTCCTTGGCCCCAAGGCCAACCGCTGCTGGAAACCCGTGGTCACCGCGGTGCACGGCCTGTGCTGCGGCGGTGCCTTCTATTTTCTCAATGAGAGCGACATCATCATCTGCGCCGAGGACAGCCAGTTCTTCGATCCCCATGTGGACTACGGCCTGGCCTGTTGCGTGGAGCCCATTGGCCTCAGCTACCGGATGGCCATTGGCGATGTGATGCGCATTGCCCTGCTGGGCAACGCCGAGCGCATGAGCGCCAAGACCGCCCTGGAGGCGCGCCTGGTCAGCGAGGTGCATCCCACCCGCGAGGCCCTGTGGCAGCGCGCCCACTATCTGGCGGCCACCATCGCCGCCCGCCCCACCGAGGCGGTGCAGGGCTCGGTGTACTCCATCTGGGCGTCCATGGACCAGGGCCGCAAGGTCGCCCTGGAGCAGGGTTTCCGCCACTGTCTGATCGTTGCCCCCGGTGGGAAATCCAAGCTCGACCACCAGGCTCTGATGAAAAACGCCAAGCGGGAGTTCGAGGTGCGCTGAGGCCCGATATCAATTGTGGTGGGCACCACCGGTGCCCACCCGTGATGTTCGCGCCACCGGCCTTGCCGTGGCAGTGGGCTTGGGCGGTCCCAGTTCGCTCCGCGATTCATCCCGGGGACATCCGCTCCCCCAACTCGAGGTGTCTATGTCTCGCCGAACCATTAACCTCACCGAGCAGTTGTACGGGTATGTGCTCTCCATTGGCGGCAGGGAGCCCCAGGTGCTCCGTCAGTTGCGGGAGGAAACCGCCAAACTGCCCTCCGCCAATATGCAGATCGCCCCCGATCAGGGCCAGTTTATGGCCATGCTGGTGAAGCTCACGGGTGCCACCCGGGTGCTGGAGGTGGGTACCTATACCGGTTACAGCGCCCTTGCCATGGCCCTGGCAATGCCGGATCAGGGGTATATCCTGTGTTGTGATATCTCCCGGGAGTGGACCTCAGTGGCCCAGCGCTACTGGCGTCAGGCTGGCGTCGACCACAAGATGGCGCTTCAGCTGCGCCCGGCGATACAAACCCTGGATGCGACCCTTGCGGCCGAGGGTGAAGGTTGTTTCGATTTTGCCTTTATCGATGCCGACAAGGAAAGCTACGAGCTCTACTACGAGCGCTGTCTGCGCCTGGTGCGGCCCGGCGGGCTGATCGCGGTGGACAATGTGCTGTGGAATGGCGCGGTGATCGACCCGGGTGCGGACGATGCCGATACCCGGGCGATTCGCGAGTTCAATGTCCGGCGCAGGGATGACCAGCGGGTGGATATCTCCCTGGTGCCCATCGGCGACGGAGTTACCTTACTGCGCAAGCGCTGATCCAGCGGGCAGACAGTCTTTCGGTGTCCCCTGCCATGGCGCTGGACTTTTTCACGATGACCGCTTTTTGGTGTGTGAGGGGCGGCTCAATGCCAGCCCCCGATGAATGGTTGTTGCCAGCGCAGCGAAGCAATCTCAATTGCTCGGAGAGCTTACAACTTATAGCCCCAAGCTGGCTTTGGCCGAAATTTCCGGCTTATGTGAAAGGTTTTGGTGGCTTCCCCCGCGCCCCCTCCTGGCGACTGTGCGGGGGTAAGGGGCAGCGGGCCTACTGCCTCTGGCGATCCCCCCAACCCTGACCGCGACTGCCGGCGGCGGGCCGTTCCCTGGCGCCTGAATGCTGGCCGCGCAGATCACTGCGGGGGCCGGCGGCGGAGTGGCGGCTCTCGCTGCCGCGATTCATCCGGGGCTGGCTGGACTGAGGGCTGAATTCCCGCGGTGGCGCCTGGCGGGCCTGGCTCGCCCTGGGCTCAGGCGCGGACCTGGGGGACATGGGGGACTCCACCGCCCGGCTGCGCTGCTCGGGTGCGCCTGCTCGGCGCTCCCAGGTGCGCTCCTGACGCTGGTACTGCTGGCGCGGCTCTGGCCGCGGCCGCTCCATCCGCGCCGGCGTTTCCCGGGCCGTCGCCGGCGGCCGGGGATCTGCCCGGTTGGCGCCGCTGCGCTCACCCCGCTGTTGCTGTTCCTGGCGGAAGGTGTCGGCGGCTCGCCGCTGGTCGCGAAACCCGCCGGGGGCGGACACCCGCGGAGTTGGGGCCAGTTCACCCTGGGGTTGGGGCGCCTGGGGGCGGGCGCGCTGGTCCCCGCCGCCGAACTGGCGCTGTGGCCTGTCCCACTGTCCGGGGGCTCTGTTGTCCCTGGCGGCGGGCTCAGGTCTCGAGCCGCGGGCACTGTCCCGGGATTCCTGGCCTCTGGGGAAGGTGTTCACCGAGTCTGTGGGGCGCTCCACACCCTGCCTGGGCTGGCGCTCGCCGCGGTAGTCCCGGTTGCGGTCCCATTGTCCGGGGCGTTGCCGGTCGCGATCAAAATCCCGCTCCCTGCCGTAGTCGGAGCTGTCCCGGGTGGAGCGATCCCGCTGCCAGTTGTCCCGTTGGTCGCGGCTGCGTTGCCAACTGTCGCCCTGCTGGAATCTGCCGTCACCGCCGCCGCGGAAGTGGTGACTATCGCCCCGGTAGCCCCGGTGATAGGCGACACCGCGGCGATGCTTGTTGTCGTGCTGCCAGCGGCGGGCATCCCGGTATCGCTCATAGCCGCCACTGCGGGAGTAGTGGGGCCGGTAGTGATGGCGGTCGACGATCACGATATGGCGGTTGGGCCAGTGGAACCTGCTGTAGAAGAAGGTGGGTGCGATGGCAATTCCTGAACCCCAGTAAAAGGTTACCCCAGAGCGGTATCCCCGCGGGGGCGCCCAGTAGTGGGGCGGGTAGTCGGGCCACCACCAGTCGCCGTAGACGGTCAAGGGGTGGTAGTAGGGCACATAGACGATCCTCGGGCTGGCGGGCTCGATGACATAGATATCGCGCTCCCGGATCACCCGCACGTGCTCCATGCGGTCCAGCTGGCCGGCGCGATAGGCGTGGTCCCGGAGGCGCTGAATGGCGTCGGCAACATCGGGCTCCTGAATCAGGTAGGCGTCCCCCAGGGCCTGGGTCCAATCCATATCACCGGCCATCTGGTCGAGCACCTGGGGAAAGGCCACCAGGGCCTTGACGCTGGGATCCCAGTCCATGTACTCCACCGCCCGGACAGCGGCGGCGCCGCTGAGGCCGGGATTGCCGGTGGACCAGCGGGCGGCCTCCGCCACCTCCCGGGGGTAGGTGGCGGCCATCAGAATCTGGCTGAGGAGCGAGTCGGGGTACAGGGCAATGGGGGCCAGCATCTGATCCAATTCGGCCTGGCTGTAGACTTCGCCGCCGTAGCCGGCGCCGCTGGCGGGATACTGGGTGTGGGCGTTATGGGAGCAACCTGCCAACAGCAGCAGCACCAGCAGCGACAACACTCTCGTAGGTCTGAAGTTCATGGCGGTATTCCTGGCGGCGACTGGCGCCCGCTCCTGGGGGTTGTCTGTGCAATAACGGTCGTGACGGCAAACCGTTGACAGGGTCCTAGGACAACAGGATCAGGATGCTGTTCGCTGCAGGGGGAGGATTAACTGCCGCCGTCGCCGAGATTGTCGCCACCCCCGGCAACCCGCTGGCCGCTGCAGTTGAGGAAACTCGAGCTTTGCAGCCAGCGCTGGTCGGGGTACCAGGTGAACACCAGTTGCCCGCCCTTGAGGTGGTCGACCACTTCGCGGATGATCTCCTGGCGCACCGCGGGGCAGCCGTGGCTGCGGCCGATACGGCCGTGGTTTTCGATCCAGGTGGGGTCCACATAGTCGGCGCCGTGAATCACGATGGCGCGCTCCCTCGCCTTGTCGTTGATGCCCGGCTCCAGGCCGTCGAGGCGCAGGGAGTAGCCGTGTTTGCCACTGTAGGATTCGGCGGCCTGAAACAGGCCGATACTGGACTGATAGCTGCCTTCGCGGTTGGAAAAGGAGGTGGATAACAGGTCGCCGGAATTCCTGCCGTGGGCCACCAGCTCCTGGTAAAGCAGGGCACCCTGGTCGAGATCGAAGATCCACAGCCGCTTCTCGCTGGAGGGCTTGGAGAAGTCGATCACCGCCAGTCGTGCCGGAGCGGCCATGCCGTTGTCCACGGCGCAGCGGGTTGCCTGGAGGGCGCTCTTCAGCACCTCCTTGCCGAGACTGGGGGCGCTGGCGGCCAGTTGCTGGAAGAGCGGGTCTTTGGCGGGTGCCGCCATGGCCAGGGTCGGTACCGCCAGCCACAGCAGGATGCGGGAACAAAAGGTCGCGGCATGCACGATAGGTCTGATGGTCATGGTTTGCTCCCTCTCGGCTGCGAAGTGCAGCGCCGCGCTGGGTGTTGTGAGATAGCCATTCCGAGCATCAGGCGGCGAGACCTGTTACTCTAACAACAGCGATTATCATTACCCGGGGCAGTCTAACAGGCTTTCGCAGTGCTGTTAATATCGGAAAGATTCCCTCAAACCTCTCTCGGTCCATCTGTCATGTGCCACGCAACAGTGCTATCCACGGGGGTCTTTATCCCCCTCGCCAGGTCTGGTACCACGGCGCCAGTCCAGCCACAGCAGAGGAAGCTGTCAGCTTGGTGATCAAGTGGTCGGGTCTGGCGGTGGTGTGGTTGACGGCCTTCCCGGGGCTGCCCCTGGCCGACGAGTTCTCCATCCTGTCCGGTTCCCCGGGGGATGGCGCCGACATTGCCGTCGAATCCTGTGTCAACCAGCCCAGCCCCCTGGCGGTGATGGCCCCCGCACTGGCGGAGCTCGACGCCGAGAGCTGGCACCAGGGGCGCAACCTGGCGCAGTTGGTCGCTGAGCTCGAGCAGCTGGCAGACGATGGCCTCGACCCGGAACACTATTTTCTCGCCGATATCCGCCGCGCGGCAGAGGTTGCCGGTGCCGGTGAACCCCTGGATCTCTGCCAACGGGAGCGTGCCAGCTACGGCCTGCTGCGGGCACTCCACGACCTCGGCTACGGGCGGCTGTCCCCAGCGCGGGCGGGCGACGTCTGGTATGGCCCTGGGCAGCACCCGGACCTGGATGCGGAGCAGCAATTGGCGGAGTGGGGGAGGCTGGCGGTGCGGGATCCCGCGGCGGCCTTTGCCGCCGCCCGCCCGACACTGCCGAGATACGTCGGCCTCAGGGATTATTACCGGGAGTATCGCCGCAATCTCCCGCCGGCACACCTGGAACTGCCCTCTGGCCCCCTGTTGCGGCCGGGCGCCCGGGACCCCAGGGTTCCCGCGCTGAGGAAGCGGCTGGAGGCCGAAGGCTTGCTGGCACCAGGGGCTGGGGTCAGCGGTGACAGCCAGTTCGACCCCCAGCTGGTGGTGGCGGTAAAGGCCTTTCAGCGGCGTCACCAGCTGGGGGTTGACGGGGTGGTCGGTCCCCGGACACTGGCTGAATTGAACAGGTCGCCAAGCCAGCGCCTGGCGCAGTTGAAGATCAACCTGGAGCGCCTGCGCTGGCTGGCCCGGGATATGGAGCCAGACCTGTTGCTGGTGGATATCGCGGGCGCCGGGGTGGAACTCCAGCGGGCCGGCCAGCTGGTGTGGCGGGGCAGGGCCCAGGTGGGGCAGCCGAGGCGGGAAACCCCCGCCCTCAAGTCCAGGGTGAGTCACGTTACCCTCAACCCCACCTGGACGGTGCCGCCCACCATTTACCGCAACGACAAGCTGCCGGAGATTCGCCGCGACATCGGTTACCTGGCGAACAACAGGATTCGGGTCCTGGACCCCCAGGGCCGCCAGCTGGACCCCTACGCCATCGACTGGCACAACCCGGGCCGGATTATCCTGCGTCAGGACGCCGGACCCGCCAGCGCCCTGGGGTTGGTGGCCATCCGCTTTGCCAATCCCCTTGCCGTCTATCTTCACGACGCCCCCAGCCAGCGCCTGTTTGCCAACGACAGGGGGTTCTACAGTGCCG
>CAZWUP010000188.1:0-5851 GCA_964637045.1 uncultured Porticoccaceae bacterium
GTATTCCCCTGGAATTTGACGGATTGTAGCAAACTCGCCCCGCGGTTGTACTTTGGGAGGTGGGCATGAAAATTGCTGACGACTAGTGCCGGTGGTTATTGGCCGCGGGCTTTGCTGTAGTATCTGAAAACAGTGTCGGGGGAGTATCTGGTATCGAAGCATCTGGCGTGACCATGGGCGGCGTACGGCGGCCAACAACCAGTGGCGAGTCCGTGGGCGCCGGGTTGGCGCCGGGCTGGCGGGCCGGTCTGGAGCTGCATCTGGATCAGCGCCTGGGGGTGACCCGGCTCGCCGGGATGCGTCACTGGGGGCCGTTGCGGGTGCAGCGCCCCTTTTACCCGGGCGACGCGGGGGAGTGCCATCTGTATCTGCTCCATCCCCCCGGGGGCATGGTGAGCGGCGACACCCTGGATATCGATGTGCGCCTCGACCCAGGCGCCCGGGCGCTGCTCACCACCCCCTCGGCGGGCAAGATCTACCGGGGCAACGGCGGCGATGCCAGCCAGCACCAGCGGGTGGTGTGTCGGCTCGGCGGCAACAGTTACCTGGAGTGGCTGCCCCAGGAGACCATCGTCTTCGCTGGCGCCCGGGGGGAGTTGTCCCTGCGGGTGGAGCTGGACCAGGATGCCCAGTGCTGTCTGTGGGATATGGTGTGCCTGGGGCGGCCCGCCAGTGGCGAGCTGTTCACCGCGGGCTTTCTTCGCCAGCGCCTGGCGGTGTACCGCGGGGGCCTGCCCCTGTACATGGAAAGCAACCTGTTCCGCGGTGGCAGCGCGCTGCTCAACGCCCCCTGGGGCCTGGGGGGCAACCCGGTGTCCGGCGCCCTGCTGGCAACCTGCAGCCTGTCCGGGGACGAGCTGGCGGACCTCAGGGATAGCCTGGTGCGCCACTGTCGGGAAGGGGAGCAGATCGCCGTCAGCGATCTGGGTGGTGTGCTGGTCGTCCGCTATCTGGGGCCTTCGGCGGAATACTGCCGCCAGCACTTTGTCGGCGCCTGGCAGCTGCTAAAGCCCAGGCTCACCGACACCCCGGTGATCGAACCCCGCATCTGGCGCACCTGAGGGGCCGGGCATTGGCGGCGCACAGTGGACGGGAGACAATAGATGCAACCCAAGGGGATTGAAACGTGGAACTGAGTCCGAGAGAGAAAGACAAGCTGCTGCTGTTTACCGCGGCCCTGGTGGCCGAGCGGCGCAAGGCCCGGGGGCTGAAGCTCAACTACCCCGAGGCCATCGCCCTGATTTCGATGGAGATCATCGAGGGCGCGCGGGACGGCAGAACCGTGGCCGAGCTGATGAGTTACGGCCGCACCCTGCTGACCCGGGACGACGTCATGGAGGGCATCGCGGAGATGATCCCGGAGGTGCAGGTGGAAGCCACCTTTCCCGATGGCACCAAGCTGGTGACGGTGCATGATCCGATTGTTTGAGTTGCACGGGACACGTTGCAC
Source organism: uncultured Porticoccaceae bacterium (assembly GCA_964637045.1). Taxonomy (GTDB): domain Bacteria; phylum Pseudomonadota; class Gammaproteobacteria; order Pseudomonadales; family Porticoccaceae; genus CAYXXZ01. The sequence goes on from CAZWUP010000188.1 coordinate 1,451, forward strand.
GTTACACGTTGCACGTTGCACGTTGCACGTAAAAGAAAGCAGTGCCCTCAGCCCGGCGATCCATCTGTGCCACAGTGCCAGGCCAGAGCACCATTTTCGCAAACGGCACCCACGTGCAACGTGCAACGTGTAACGTGTAACGTGCAACTCAGCCTGCAAAGTGAAACTCAAAAACCGGAGAAGAGAATGATCCCAGGCGAACTGCAAACCCTGCCCGGCGATATCCAGCTTAACGAAGGGCGCGACACCGTCACTGTGGCGGTGAGCAACAGTGGCGACCGGCCCATCCAGGTGGGCTCCCACTACCATTTTTACGAAACCAACCCGGCGCTGCATTTTGACCGGGAGGCGGCGCGGGGCTTTCGCCTCAATATCGCCGCGGGTACCGCAGTGCGCTTCGAACCCGGCCAGACCCGGGAAGTGGAGCTGGTGGCCCTGGCGGGCAAGCGGGAGGTGTACGGGTTTCGGGGTGAGGTGATGGGGAGGTTGTGAGTTGCACGTTGCGTGTTGCGCGTTGGACGTTGCACGTTGCACGTTTCACGTTACACGTAAAAGACGGCAGTGCCCCTAGCCCGGCGATCTATCTGCGCCACGGTGCCAGGCCAGAGCACCACAGTCGCAAGGGGCACCCACGTGCAACGTGAAACGTGAAACGTTACACGTAAAAGACGGCAGTGCCCCTAGCCCGGCGATCTATCTGTGCCACGGTGCCAGGCCAGAGCACCACAATCGCAAGGGGCACCCACGTGCAACGTGAAACGTGAAACGTGAAACGTGAAACGTACAACGTGAAATATGCAACTCAAAATAGCTAACGATTCGGAGAACAGCGAAATGGCAACCATCAGCAGAAAGGCCTACGGCGAGATGTTTGGCCCAACCCTGGGGGATCGGTTGCGGCTCGGGGACACGGAGCTGTGGATCAGGGTGGAGAAGGATTTCACCAGCTATGGGGAAGAGGTCAAATTCGGCGGCGGCAAGGTGATCCGCGACGGTATGGGCCAGAGCCAGCGCCCCGCCGCCGAGGTGGCGGACACGGTGATTACCAACGCCCTGATTCTCGACCACTGGGGTGTGGTCAAGGGGGATATCGGCCTCAAGGAAGGCCGTATCCTCGCCATCGGCAAGGCCGGCAACCCGGACATTCAACCCGGAGTGGACATCGTTATCGGCCCGGGTACCGAGGTGATCGCCGGGGAGGGCCTGATCGCCACCGCCGGGGGTATCGACGCCCACATCCACTTTATCTGTCCCCAGCAGATCGAGGAGGCGCTGATGAGTGGTGTCACCACCATGCTGGGCGGCGGCACTGGCCCCGCCACCGGCACCAATGCCACCACCTGCACCCCCGGGCCCTGGCACATCGGGCGCATGCTCCAGGCAGCGGAGGCCTTCCCCATGAACCTGGGCTTTCTCGGCAAGGGTAACGGCAGCCTGCCGGAGGCCCTGGAAGAGCAAATCCTGGCCGGCGCCATGGGCCTGAAACTCCACGAGGACTGGGGCACCACCCCGGCGGCCATCGACTGCTGCCTGACAGTGGCGGAAAAATACGACGTCCAGGTGGCCATCCACACCGACACCCTCAATGAATCCGGCTTTGTCGAGGACACCCTCGCCGCCTTCAAGGGCCGCACCATCCACACCTACCACACCGAGGGCGCCGGTGGCGGCCACGCCCCCGACATCATCAAGGCCTGCGGCGCCGCCAATGTGCTGCCATCGTCGACCAATCCCACCCGGCCCTACACCATCAACACCGTGGACGAACACCTGGATATGCTGATGGTCTGCCACCACCTGGACCCGGATATTCCCGAGGATGTGGCCTTTGCCGACTCCCGTATTCGCCGGGAGACCATCGCCGCCGAGGATATCCTCCACGACCTGGGGGCCTTCAGCATGATCTCGTCGGATTCCCAGGCCATGGGGCGGGTGGGGGAAGTGGTCACCCGCACCTGGCAGACCGCCCACAAGATGAAGGTGCAGCGCGGCCCCCTGGCGGAGGACGAAGGCTCCAGCGCCGACAACTTCCGTGCCCGCCGCTATATCGCCAAGTACACCATCAACCCCGCCATCGCCCACGGCATCGGCCACGAGGTGGGTTCCCTGGAGGCGGGCAAACTGGCGGATATCGTGCTGTGGAAGCCGGCATTTTTCGCCGTCAAGCCCGCTGTCATCATCAAGGGGGGCATGATTGCAGCGGCTCCCATGGGCGACCCCAACGCCTCCATACCCACCCCCCAGCCGGTCCACTACCGGCTGATGTTTGGCGCCTTTGGCGGCGCGGTGGCCGCCACCGCGGTGACCTTTGTCAGCCAGGCCGCTGTCGCCGCCGGCGTGGGCGCCAGCCTCGGCCTCGCCAAGCGCCTGGTGGCGGTAAAGAACACCCGCAGCGTAACCAAGGCGGATATGGTGCACAACAGCCTGCAGCCGGATATCAGCGTGGATCCGCAAACCTACGAGGTGCGCGCCGACGGCGAGCTCTTGACCTGTGAACCCGCGGAATCACTGCCGCTGGCACAGCGGTATTTTCTTTTTTAGGCCTGACGTCTGACGCTCGACGTCCGACGCCAAGAAGATCGGAGTAGCCCTTAGGTTGCGAATATTGGCCAGGAACTTTTGCTCCTACGGTTAAGCGTGGGTGTGGAAACAATGTCTTTTGCGTCAGACGTCCAGCGTCAGACGTCAGACCCGACATGAGAAAAAATATGCTTATAGTGACCCAAACACTGAATCTGGACGACCACCGCGATACCCCGGCAATCACCGTCGAACTCCCCTACGACCTGCGCAAGAAAAGCCGTCTGCGGGCGGTATCCCGCTGCGGCGTGGCGGTGGGTTTTCAGCTGGAGCGGGGCACTGAGTTGCGCGACGGTCAACGCCTGCTGGCGGACAGCGGCGAGGTGGTGGAAGTCCTCGCCAGCCCGGAAACTTTATCCACGGTGCGCTCGGCCGATGCCCTGCTGTTGCTGCGCGCCGCCTACCATTTGGGCAACCGCCATGTGCCCCTGCAGGTCAGCACCCACTGGCTGCGCTACCAGCACGACCATGTGCTGGACGACATGGTGAGGGGCCTGGGGCTTGAAGTGACGGTCGAGGAGGCCCCCTTCCAGCCGGAGTCTGGCGCCTACGGTCGTCAGGGCGGCGGCCAGGGTCATCACCACCACGGCCACGGCCATGACCACACCTGATCTGGCCCTGCTGGGGCTGCTGCGTCTGGTGAGCCCGGCGCTGCCGGTGGGGGGCTTCGCCTACTCCCAGGGCCTGGAATACGCGGTGGACGCCGGCTGGGTTGCCAGCGCCGACGACACCCAGGCCTGGCTTGGCGGGGTGGTGAGCTGTGGACTGTCCCAGCTGGATATTCCCCTGTTGGCGCGGCTTTACGACGCCGCGGGGGACGCGGAGAGCTTCAGCCGCTGGAATCAACAGGTGCTGGCCAGCCGGGAGAGCCTGGAGCTGCGCAAGGAAGAACAGCAAATGGGCAGAGCCCTGTGGAAGCTGCTGCGGGACCTGGGGCAACCTCTGCCCCGACTTGACGCTCCCAGCTGGCTGGCGGCCTTTGCCCTGGCGGCCAGCCGCTGGGGGCTAGACCGACACCAGACCTGCCTGGGGTTTCTGTGGAGCTGGCTGGAAAACCAGCTGACCGTGGCCGCCAAGACCGTGCCCATCGGCCAGACCGACGTGCAGCGCATCAGTTCCGCCCTGCTGCCGCTACTGGTGACGGCGGCAATCGAGGGCCAGGCCCTGGAGGACGACCATATCAGCGGTGGGCTGCCTGGGCTGGTGCTGGCCAGCATGTTGCATGAGACGCAGTATTCGCGGCTTTTTAGGTCATGAGGAGTCTGACGTCTGACGCTGGACGTCTGACGCTTTTTGGGTGCCACACCCCTGTGGCCCAGTGTCAAGGACCCTCTGGGGCACGGCAAGTGTCGTGGACTTATAGTGCCCTACCTTCTTTTCGCGTCAGACGTCTAGCGTCAGACGTCAGACCCGCAAAGCGTCAGACGTCAGACCACTCCCAAACAACCAGCCAACTTTCAACCCATGAGCAACCAACCAATGACACCAAAATCAACTCTGAGAATCGGCATCGGCGGCCCCGTCGGCTCCGGCAAGACGGCGCTGGTCAAGACCCTCTGCGAGCGTCTGCGGGACATCTACAATATCGCGGTGATCACCAACGACATCTACACCCGGGAGGACATGGAGTTTCTCCAGCGCCACCAGGCCCTGCCCCTGGAGCGGATTATCGGGGTGGAAACCGGGGGCTGTCCCCACACCGCCATTCGCGAGGATGCCTCCATGAACCTGGCGGCGGTGGACGAGTTGCAGGAGCGTTTCCCCGGCCTGGATTTCATCATGGTGGAGAGCGGCGGCGACAACCTGGCGGCCACCTTCAGC
>CAZWUP010000189.1:0-5844 GCA_964637045.1 uncultured Porticoccaceae bacterium
ATGCGCTGGGCCTCGCCGCCGGACAGGGTGTCGGCGCTGCGGTCCAGGGTCAGGTAGTTGAGGCCCACGTCCACCAGAAAGTGCAGGCGTTCGCGGATCTCCTTGAGGATTTTTTCGGCGATTTCACCCCGCTGGCCCTTGAGGCGGAGCTTGGCGTAGTAGTCCGCCAGGCTGCCCACCGGCAGGGCGGTGATGTCCGGCAGGGGCCTGTGGTCGACAAAGACGTGGCGGGCGGCTCTGGTGAGCCTGGCGCCGCCGCACTCGGGGCAGTGCTGGCTGCTGATGTACTTGCTCATGTCCTCCCGCACCGACTGGGATTCGGTTTCCCGGTAGCGGCGCTCCAGGTTGGGGATGATGCCCTCGAAGCGGTGCTTGCGCTTGAACACGGTGCCCCGGTCGTTGACGTAGTTGAAGGTGATCTCCTCGTCGCCGGTGCCGAACAGGATGACCTGCTGGTGGGCGGCCTTCAGCTTCTGGTAGGGGGTGTCGATAGCAAAGCCGTAGTGGTCGGCAAGGGAGCTGAGCATATTGAAGTAGAACAGGTTGCGCCTGTCCCAGCCCCGCACGGCGCCCTCGGCGAGGGTGGCCTCCGGGTGCTGGACCACCCGGTCGACATCGAAAAACTGCTTCACCCCCAGGCCGTCGCAGCTGGGGCAGGCGCCGGCCGGATTGTTGAAGGAGAACAGCCGGGGCTCCAGCTCGCTGATGCTGTAGTCGCACACCGGGCAGGCAAAGCGGGAGGAAAATACCTGTTCCCCGCGGTCGCTGCCGGGCTCCATGGGGGCGATCACCGCGATGCCGTCGGACAGATTGAGGGCGGTTTCGAAGGATTCCGCCAGGCGCAGGCCGATGTCGTCCCGCACCTTGAAGCGGTCCACCACCGCCTCGATGCGGTGCTTCTTGTTCTTTTCCAGCTTGGGGACTTCGTCCAGTTCATAGACCTTGCCGTTGACCCGCACCCGGACAAAACCCTGGCCCCGCAGCTGGTCGAAAACGTGCAGGTGCTCCCCCTTGCGGTCGCGGACAACGGGTGCCAGCAACAGCAACTTAGTGTCCTCCGCCATGGCCAGCACCGTGTCCACCATCTGGCTCACGGTCTGGGCGGCCAGGGGCTGGTCGTGGTCCGGGCAGCGGGGTTCCCCCACCCGGGCGTAGAGCAGCCTCAGGTAGTCGTAGATCTCGGTGATGGTGCCCACCGTGGAGCGGGGGTTGTGGGAGGTGGACTTCTGCTCGATGGAAATCGCCGGCGACAGGCCCTCGATATGCTCCACATCCGGCTTTTCCATGATCGACAGAAACTGGCGGGCATAGGCGGACAGGGACTCCACATAGCGCCGCTGGCCCTCGGCATAGAGGGTGTCGAAGGCCAGGGACGACTTGCCGGAGCCGGACAGGCCGGTGATCACGATCAGCTTGTCCCGGGGCAGGTCGAGGTCGATGTTCTTGAGGTTGTGGGTTTTGGCGCCCCGTATGGCAATGGTATCCATGGATTCCGTCGGTTGCTTGGCAAAGGGGCAAATAATGGTCGAGGGCTGGCTATAAAGCAACTCTATGGCGAATGGTGCTGACTTTAGGGCTCTTTTACTGCTTCGTAGGCCGGCCACAGCCCCGGGGTGGCTTTTCGCGACCCCGCCCAACAGCCGGGCAAATTACTTCGGGGGAGCCGGGTACAATTCCTGGCGCAGTGACCCCACAGCCTGCTGGAGCTCGGCAACCCGGTGCTCCAGATCTCGCAACTGTTTGGCAACGGCAGGTTCTGCCGCCGGTGGTTTGGCGCCGGCCAGGGGCGCCGGGTCGACGATCAGCACCGGCAGGATGTAGTGGCGAATACGCCGCATCAGCGCCTCTTCCTGCCAGGGGCCGTCGGCCACCAGCAGCAAAAAATTGCGCATCAGCCATTCGATGAGGTCTTCGGTCTCCAGCCCCTCCCGCAATTCGCCTTTCGCCCGCGCGGCGTCGAGGGTCGGTACCAGGTTGGCCTCCATCAGCTGCCGGTACACGGGGCGGATCAGGTTTTGCGAGTGGGGCAGGGCGTCCATTTCGAAAAACGCCTTGAGTGCGGGATATTTCAGAATTTCCCTCACCGCGTAGAGGGTGCTGAGCTCAAGGCGCTCCCTGAAGGTCGTCGCCCTGGCCGCCGCGCGCTGGCTGTCCGCCACGAAGGGCTGGGCGAGTTCCTGGATCAAGGCGATAAGAATGGTCTCGCGGTTGCCGAAGCGGCGGTACAGGGTGGCCCTGGAAATTCCCGATTCGGCGGCGATGTGCTCCATGGAAACCTTGTGGAACCCGAACCGCTCCACACAGCGGGCCGTTGCCTGCAGGGCGCGCCTGACGACATCATCGTTGAACTGGACAAGACTGGTGGCAGAGGGTTCGGGATTCATGGTCGGGCCTGGTTTGTCATCTAACGGACTTCGTAGATATCGTACACCAAGCGGCTCATGCCCTCCGAGTGGCCGCGGCCCACCGCCTGCACCTTGTTCAGCCAGCGGTAGCGGGGGTCGCTGGTCTCAAAGGTCGGGGCGATAATCAGGGGCGCGGCACCGGCCTTGCCGTAGTCGGAGCGGCCCTGATAAGTAACCAGAATGGTGGCTCCGTCGTCGGTGAGGATGGTGGCCCGGACGTCTATATACAGGGTGCCGTCGTTGTCCACCAGCGCCCAGTCCCCGGCGGGACCGCTGATCTGGCGGGCGCTGAGGCGCTCGCCGCGCCATTCAGCGCTGACGACGTCGACCATCAGCCGGGTGCCCTTGGGGCCGTCGGCGATGATTTGGGGAATGCCCAGGTCCAGGCTCACCTGGGCCAGGGGCGCCAGCTGGATGTGGTGGCCGGCCAGGGGTTGCAGTACGGCTGTGGGGGCCGCGGGGGCGGGCAGGGCGCCACGGCTCTTGCCGGTGGCGTACATGCTGACGTGGGCGGTGTCACCCTGGGCCTTGCCCGGGGTGAAGCGCACCGGCATGTGCTTGATGCCATTGGTGAAGTTGGAGCGCAACCGCGCCACCGGTCCGGCCAGCTGGATGTCGGGGACCCGGGTGACCAGGGCGGTGAACATCTCGATCAATTCCTTGCGCGCCAGCATCGAACCCAGGCAGCGGTGAATGCCGCCGCTGGCGCCGAAGGCCAGGTGGTTCCTGGCGTTGCGGCGGTGGATGTCGAAGGTGTCGGGGTCGTCAAAAACCGTCTCATCCCGGTTGCCCGAGCAGTACCACATCATCACCTGGTCGCCGGCGCTGATCTGCTGGCCGTTGATCACCACATCCTGCACCGCCTTGCGGCCGAAGCCCAGCGCCGGGGTGGTGTAGCGCAGCATTTCTTCCACCGCGTTGGGCAGCAGGCTGAGGTCCGCGCGCAGGGCGGCCATGGCGTCGGGGTTTTCGATCAGCGCCAGGGTGCCCTGGAGAAACTGGGTGCGGGTGGTCTCGTTGCCGGCGGTGGCCAGGACGATAAAGGTGGCGCCGAGGTCGAGTTCGGAGAGGCGCTCGCCGTCTTCCTCCGCCAGGGCGATCAGGCTGAACACGTCGTCACCCGGATTGGCGCGGCGCTCCTGGGCCATGCGCCGGGCGTAGGACAGCATCTGCATGGCGCCCATCATGTTCTGCATGGGGCTCGACAGTTCCGGGTCGGTGGAGCCGAACATGGCGTTGGCCCAGTCGTAGAGGCGCTGGCGGTCATAGGCCGGCACCCCGAGGATATCGGCGACCACCTCGATGGGGGTGTAGGCGGCCACATCGTGCCAGTCGCACTCGCCCTTTTCGATCACTGCGTCGATGGCCTCCACTGCGCACTGCTTGATGCGCTCCTCCAGCTTGGCCAGGGCCCTGGGGGTGAAGGCGCTCATGATGGAGCGGCGCAGGAAGGTGTGGCGCGGCGGGTCGCTGAGGATGATGGAGCGGTCGATGGTGGTGGCCAGGGTGGATTCCGGCACCGGCAGCGGGCTGATGTTGGTGCGGTTGGTGAACACCTCCACGTTGCGTTCCACTTCCGCGATATCGTCGTAGCGGGTAATGGACCAGAAGCCGCCACCGCCGGCACGGGGCTGCCAGCACACCGGGGCTTCGCGGCGCAGCAGGGCGAAGTAGTCGTGGGGCACGCCCTGCACAAAGGTCTCGGGGTTGGAGAGATCGATATCGCCTATTTTCATTGGTAGCCTCGTCTGACACATGAGATAAAAGTGTCGCACATTGTGAGACTATCAGTAATATTGTGTCAATCCTTGTGAGATTTCCTTTTTATTTGTTTCAGATCATTGCTGCCCCACAATTATCTGGAGACCTGAGCCCCTCAGGAAAACTCAAGGTGGCGCCACAGTTGCCGGTAGTCATCCGAAAAACTGTGGGACAGCAATGGTTCCATATGTGCCGTACCGACGCGCGCCCCCCGACGGCGCCCTGCAATGCCAGAGTTGGCGGCAAGGGGCGGCAATCCACCGCCCTAAACTGTCGGATGGCGGTGCCATATGCTATCGTCTCGCCCCGTAACCAGCCGTCTCCTGCCCCGTTGGTCAGCCCGGTGTTCGGATTTTCACGCAAAGGAATCACCATGCAGCAACTGTCCCCGGAAACCTGTATCGCCGTTATCGGCCTCGGCTATGTGGGCCTGCCCCTGGCGGTGGAATTTGGCCGCCGCTACGCCACCCTGGGATTCGATATCAATGCCGCCCGCATCGCCGAGCTGCGGCGGGGGGAGGACGCCACCCTGGAAGTCTCCGCCGAGGAGCTGTCAGCGGCCCCGCAGCTGAGGTTCAGCGCCGAGCTGGCGGACCTGGCGGCGGCCACTGTCTATGTGGTCACCGTGCCCACCCCGGTGGACGACCACCGCCAGCCGGACCTGACCCCGCTGCGGCGGGCCTCGGAAACCATTGGCCAGGTGATCAAGGCCGGCGATGTGGTGGTCTACGAGTCCACTGTCTATCCGGGGGCGACGGAGGAGGAGTGCGTGCCGGTGATCGAGCGGGTTTCCGGGCTGACCTACAATCGCGATTTTTATGTAGGCTACAGCCCGGAGCGGATCAACCCCGGCGACAAGCAGCACCGGCTCACGTCCATCGTCAAGGTGACCTCGGGTTCGACGGAGGCGGCGGCGGTGTTTGTCAACGAGCTCTATCGCAGCATTGTCAGCGCGGGCACCCATATGGCCCCCTCCATCCGGGTGGCGGAGGCCGCCAAGGTGATCGAAAACACCCAGCGGGACTTGAACATCGCCCTGATCAACGAGCTGGCAGTAATTTTCGGGCGCCTGGGTATCGACACCGAGGCGGTGCTCGAGGCCGCCGGCACCAAGTGGAATTTTCTGCCGTTTCGCCCCGGTTTGGTGGGCGGGCACTGCATCGGTGTCGACCCCTACTACCTCACCTACAAGGCCCAGGCTATCGGCTATCACCCGGAAGTGATCCTCGCCGGACGGCGCATCAACGACGGCATGGGCCGCCATGTGGCCGCCCAGTTGGTCAAGAAGATGCTCAAGCAGCGCCTCCAGGTGGAGGGTTCCCGGGTGTTGATGCTGGGCCTCACCTTCAAGGAAAACTGTCCGGATATCCGCAACACCAAGGTGGTGGATGTGATCGCCGAGCTCCAGGACTACGGCGTGACCGTGGACGTCCACGACCCCTGGGTCAACCCGGATGACGCCCGCCACGAGTACGGCCTGGAGCTGGTGGCGCAGCCGCAACCCGACGCCTATGACGCCGCCATTGTCGCCGTGGCCCACCGTGAGTTCCGCACCCTCGGCAGTGGCGGTGTCAGAACCCTGCTGCGGAAGGGCGGAGTGCTCTATGACCTCAAGTATGTGTTCGGTGCGGATGAGGCGGATTTGCGGCTTTGAAGCCTGGGTCTGACGTCTGACGCT
>CAZWUP010000190.1:0-5838 GCA_964637045.1 uncultured Porticoccaceae bacterium
CCCGGTTCCCGCCAATCCCTTCCGCGGCACGGTGGTGGCGGCCACCCCGGAGGCCTATGTCCTGGGGCGCTGGGACTGGTTTGCCGAGCCCCGCCTGACTCTCCACCAGCCGCCCATTCCCCGCAACCTCCACCACCCCCTGGTGGCGGCCGCCGCCGATGACCGCCAGGCGCGGCGCTTTCTGGTGTGGTCGAGATTTCCCTACGGAGAGGTGCAGGCGACCGCCGACGGCCACCAGGTGCGCTTCCGGGATGCCCGCTATGCCTCGCTGCGGGGCGGCATCGCCGGTCCGCTGGTGGCGGTGCAGGGCATGGGTGTTGCGGCGAGGGCGGCGCCGCAAGGCGCCGCCGAAATCCAGATGGAGTGAGCAGACCCCCGCCACTACAATGCAACTCAGTACATCAGAGGAATCACCCACACCATGTTGTCCCCCGCTGAACTCGCCCGCTACGGCCGCCACCTCACCCTGCCCGGGTTCGGCATCGAGGCCCAGGAGCGCCTGAAGGGCGCCCGTGTCCTGCTGATCGGTGCCGGCGGTCTGGGGTGTCCCCTGGGTCTCTACCTGGCCGCCGCCGGCGTGGGGGTGTTGGCCATTGTCGACGGCGATCTGGTGGAGGACAGCAACCTGCAGCGCCAGGTGTTGTTCACCACCGCGGATATCGGGGAGTCCAAGGCGGAGCGGGCGGCCGCCCGGCTGCGGGCCCTCAACCCCCATATCGATATCCGTCCCCACAACCTGTGGCTGTCCGCCGCCAATGCCCTGGAGCTGGTGGGCAGCGTCGACCTGGTGGTGGACGGTTCCGATAATTTCACCACCCGCTACCTGGTGAACGATGCCTGCGTACTGGCGGGGGTGCCCCTGGTCTATGGCAGTATTTCCCAGTTCGAGGGCCAGGCCAGCGTGTTTCACCACCGCGGCGGCCCCTGCTATCGCTGCCTGTTTCCCGAGCCTCCACCGCCGGGTACCGTGCCCTCCTGTGCCGAAGGCGGTGTCCTCGGGGTGCTGCCCGCCCTGATTGCCAGCATCCAGGCCACGGAGGCCATCAAGATACTCACCGGCATCGGCGAGACCCTGAGCGGCCGCCTGTTGCACTACGATGCCAAGGGGATGGACTTTCAACAGCTGCGCATGGCCCGCAACCCCCGGTGCCCCGTATGCGGCGACCGGCCCACCATCACCGCCCTGGCGGAGTCGCCGCAGGTGTGCGAAGCATCGCCCCCGGCGGCGTCGGGGATGAGCGGCCGGGAGATGTCCGCCGCGGAACTGAAGGCCATGCTGGACCGCGAGGACGTGCTGGTGGTGGATGTCCGCGAACCCTGGGAGCGGTATATCTGCCATATCTCCGGCAGCAGGAGCATCCCCCTGGCTGCCCTGGGGGATGCCGTCGACCTCCTGGACAGGAACCAGACCCTGGTTTGCTACTGCAAGGGCGGCGGCCGCTCCGCCAGCGCCTGCCAGCAGTTGCGGGAGGCCGGCTTCAGCGACGTGCGCAACCTGCGGGGCGGCATCCTGGCGTGGATCGACGAGGTGGAGCCGGACCTGCCGCGCTATTGAGCAAAACGCCCGCTCACCGGGGACAGCCCCGTTGTCCCGCCGGGCCCTTGCCTCAGGCGGAAATGCCGAGCTCTTGCCAGGTGGACACGATGCGCTCCCGCAGCCAGGTGTGCAGGCTGGAATTGGCCGTGATGCGGTGCTGAATCAGTGCTATCGGAATACGGACATCGGCAAACTCCTTGATTTGCCGGTGACATAGGCCGAGGGGGTTGGGCTTCAACAGGTACGGATTGGGGGCGCCCAGAAACAGGGTGTCGGTGGCAAGGATAATGCCAATCAGGGTCAGCAGCTGGCTGGAGCCGACCCGCTGCCGGTCCCGCAGCCCGTAGTCCCTGGTCAACTCCAGCAGGCGCTGGACATTGGGGTCGCTGCTCTGGGTGGCTGCGTCCTGGCGGAGCAAGGTCAGCTCCGCCAGGGGGTAGGCGGTGATATGGGCAAGGCTCAGCTCCCTTATCCCCGCCAGCGGATGGTCAGTCCGCATCCAGCACAGACTGGGCAAGGTACCCAGCTCCCAGGTCAGAAAGTCATTGCCATAGTCTTCGTTCACATACAGGGAAAAATCTGCCCGGCCACTTTCCAGCAAATGGAGGTGGTCGGCGGTGGTGTTGTCGGAGGTCAGGCGCAACTGGGGCGCCTGCCGGGACAACTCCTGGTAGAGCGCCGGAATCATTACCACCGACAGCGAATCCGGAACCTGAATATTGATCTGGGCCTCGCTGGTGGCTGGATCAAAGGCTCCCTGCAGCAGTGCGGCCGACACCTGGGCGAGGATGCGGGCCACCGGGGCCTGAAGCTGGAGAGCCTTGGCGGTGGGGGTGAGGCCCTGGTGGGTGCGCACCAGCACCGGGTCGTCGAGCAGGTCCCGCAGCCGCTGCAACTTGTTGCTCATGGCCGGCTGGGAGATAAACAGGCGCTCTGCGGCCCGAGACACATTGCGCTCCGCCAACAGCACCTGAAGGACATTGAGCAGGTTGAGGTCGATTCTGGCCAGTTGCTGTTCCTGGGTGAGCATGATTTCACCTCCCGCTATAAGAAAACCAAATAGTTTGGATAAGAATAATCCATTTTTATTATTTATGTTGGGGGTCGATACTGGTTTCAGCCGGAGCATCCGGCCACAAGAACAGAGAAACCGCTGGCGACAGCACTGAACCTACCGAGGGTAAGTACCATGACTTCCATTTTCAAAGACAGACACTATCAGGCGGATTTTCCGGTGATCGATATGGATGGCCATATCTGGGATCCACCGGCGATCTTTTCCGAATACCTCGAGCCCAAATACCGGGAGATGGCGAAGACCGTGTTCCAGGGCGATACCCCGGGGCTTGGCAACATTGTCCAGGGCAAAAAAGTGGGCGCGGGCCACAAGTACCGCATGTACCTGGAAACCGAGGAGGCCGCTCAGGTCAACAAGCCGGGGGATGGCTACCGCTACCCGGGGGAAGACGATCCCTATGTGCGCCTGAGCTGCATGGACGCCGAAGGGATCGACAAGATGATCGTGCGCAATACCGTCACCCCCTGGATCTTCCACTGCGACCTGAAATCCTATGCCGACATGGTCGAGGCCATCTGCGTGGCCTACAACAATTGGTGCTTCGATTTCTGCCAGGCCGATCCCAACCGTTTGCTGCCGGAGGCCCTGCTGCCCTGCTTCGACATGGAAATGGCCATGAAGGAGCTGGAGCGCACCGCCAAGCTGGGCTTCAAGTCCACCTGTCTGCCCGGCTCCTCGGCGGCGGGTATCCCCCTTTCCGACCCCTACTGGGACAAGATGTTTTCCTGCATGGAGGAGATGGGCTGGCCGCTGTTCATCCACCCGGGCTTCGACGCCAAGGTAAACTCCATCACCGCCCACCTGCTGTCCCCCACCCATATGTGCGGCTCCTCCCGGGAAGCCTATATGTCGATCTTCTTCGGTCTCAACTTCCTGCTGGACAACATCGTCACCCTGGGGGAGATCACCCTGGGCGGGATGCTCGACAAGCACCCCCAACTCAACACCGTGTTTATCGAATCCGGTTCCAGCTGGCGCACCGAGGTACTCTACCGCCTGGACAAGCAGTTCCACGCCCCCTGGACCATGAGCCAGACCGAGACCTACTGTCGCGGCATGGAGCTGAAGGCCAAGACCCCACCCAGCGAGCTGGTGGACCGCCAGGTGTACTTCATGTTCGAGGGTGGCGACCGCGGCCAGACCAAGGAGACTGTCGAGGCCTTCGCCGACAACCTGGTGTGGTGTTCCGACATTCCCCACTTCGATGCCGACGGTCCCTGGGAGGGTGGCGGCTGTCTGCGGGACATCCTCAAGGTCAGCCCCGAAGTGGAGCGCAAGATCATGGGGGGCAACGCCGCCCGGTTGCTCGACATTCCCTACGAGAAGGCCATCGGCACCAGCCCCAAGACCAAGCCCATACCCGCCTGGGCACTGCCCGCCGCCTGATCGATGGCGCAGGTTATTATTAACAGTCTGGTTTGCCCCGGCCTTGGCCGGGGCTTTTTTCCGCCCGCAAGTTGGTTTTTAGGGTTTCGATGGGTCAGGTGGCGTCGCCCATTAATTCGCGGCGAATCCTGCCAATTGCGGCCATGGGATTGAGTCCCTTGGGGCAGACCCATGAACAATTGCCGATACTGCGGCAGCGAAACAGGCTGAAGGGGTCTTCCAGGTCCTGGAGGCGCTCCGTCCGGCCCTGGTCCCGGCTGTCGAGCAAAAAGCGCAGGGATTGCAGCAACGCCGCCGGCCCCAAATAGTTTTCAGGATTCCACCACCAGGATGGACACTGGGAAGTGCAACAGCCGCAGAGTATGCATTCATACAGGCCGTCGAGCCGGGCACGCTCGTCAGGCGACTGGCGCCGCTCGATCGCCGGTGAGGGGCCATGGGTGATAAGCCAGGGTTTCACCCGCTTATAGTGTTCGAAGAAAAGCGTCTGGTCGACCACCAGGTCGCGAATAACGGGCATCCCCGGCAAGGGCCTTATCACCAGGGTGCCGGATTTCCCAACAGCTTCCGCCACCGGGGTAATACAAGCCAGGCCATTCTTGCCATTGATGTTCATGCCATCTGAACCGCAAACCCCCTCCCGACAGGAGCGCCGATAGGCCAGGGAGGGATCCTTTTCCCGCAGGTATTCCAGGGCATCCAGAACCATTCGCCTGGCAAATTCGTCGGGAAGGGACAGGGATTGCATATACGGAAAGGGGTCGCGTTCCGGGTTGTAGCGATAAATCTGCACCTTGATCATGATTGTCGTTCCCTCCGTCGCCGAGGATAGCGCCGCCAACAGGGGCGGCAGTGTGGTGGAGCCGATACTGTAACCAATCCGCCCTCGCCGCGCCTGGCCAGTCCCCTATTGTGGCTCCACCGGCCCGTGGCGCAACTGCTCCCAGGTCTGTGCCATCTGCTTCCGGGTTATTCCCCAGCGGTAGCCCCCCAGGGCACCGCTCTGGCGGATAACCCGGTGACAGGGGATCAGCAATGCAATGGGATTGGCGCCGATGGCGCTGCCCACCGCTCGCGACGCCGTGGGGTAGCCCGATGCCCGGGCAATTTGCGAATAACTGGCCAGCTGCCCGGCCGGAATTCTCAGCAGCGCTCGCCATACCGCCACCTGAAAGTTGGTGCCCCTGACATGCAGCGACAAGGGGCCGGGCCGCCCCTCCGCCGGTTGGCCAAACAGTGCATCAATCACCGGGCCCGTGGCCTTCTGGTCCCTGTTCAGCTCGCCGTTGGGCCAGGTGCTGCGCAGGCGGGCAAGCACCTCAGCGGCGCCGCTGTGGTCGGCAAACTCCATGCGACAAATGCCGCGCCGGGTAACGGCCACCAACATCCCGCCGAGGGGGGTGTCGTGAAACCCGTAGCGCATAACAACTCCCTGGCCGTCGCTCCGGTACTCCCCGGGGGTCACTGCCTCCAGGGTCACGAAGTGATCGTGCAGCCGCGAACTGCCACTCAAACCCGTGCTCAGGGAAACATCCAGCAGCGACCGCTCATCCTTCAGCAGCAGCTTGCCGCGCTCCAGGGTCAGCACCTGCAGGAAACGCTTGGGGGTGGTCCCTGCCCACCGGCAAAACATCCGCTGAAAATGAAACGGACTGAGGTGGACATGCGCAGCCACCTCCTCCAGGGTCGGTTGCCGGGAGGCGTGCTCTGCCATATAGGCCATGGCCATTTCAATGCGCTGATAGTCTGACATCGCCCTTACCTTGAAAAGCAAGACTCTGAGCAGGGGCCATTGGCCCCACCCAAAAAGGCGATCATAAGGGGGCGCTTAGCGGTT
>CAZWUP010000191.1:0-5750 GCA_964637045.1 uncultured Porticoccaceae bacterium
TCCCCGCGCCAGGGCCTGACTGTTGGCGTAGAGTTGCCGGTAGCTTCGGGTCTCGTCCTCGAGCTTGCCATCACCGGCCACTGTGACAACGGTGAGAATGTCCAGCTCGGGGTTGGTCCGGGCTTTGTCGGCAATCAGCGCGGCCAGGGTGGTGTGGGTGGGACCAATCATGGCGTGGGGTTCCTCGGTATTTTGGCTGCCGGGATTGTCCCTGCAAACACCCGCGGAGGCAAATTTTTACCCCAGGGGCGGAGAGGTCTTCTCCGCCTGATCAAAACCGGCCATGATCTTTTCGAAGTGACGGACCACCTCCTCCCGTCCGGCCCTGTGGGGAAAGATAAACAGGCGGTTTTCCCGCACCCCGTGGTACACCTCCTCCGCCACCTGGGCCGGATTCAACAGGTTGTGCTTGTACCAGGCGGCGCTGGGCATCTGGTACATCGCATCGGTGATGGCTGCCGGATCCTGCACCGTAAAACCCGGGCACAGCACGGACACCCCGAGGCCCTTGTCCGCCATGGACGCCGCCATCACCTCGCTGAGGCCAACCACTGCGAACTTGGCGGTGACATAGGGGGCGTTGAGCTGGCGCATCTCCGCCAGCCCCACGCCGGACATGGAGGAGGTATTGACCACATGGCAGTCCCCGCCCTGGGCCAGCAGGATGGGCAAAAAGGCGTGGATGCCGTTGAGCACGCCGTTGAGCTGAACGCCAAGCACCTGCTGCCAGTCCGCCGGGGTCTGCTCGGTAAAGGGCTTGAGGACGGCGATACCGGCGTTATTGCACAACAGTTGAACGCCGCCGTAGGCGGCCACCGCCCCGGCCGCCAGCGCCGCCATGGAGTCCAGGCTGGTGACGTCCGCCGCTATGGCGACGGCCTCGCCACCGGCGGCCCGAACCTCTGCTGCCGCGGCTGTGGCGCTGTCGGCGTTGGAGTCCGACACCACCACCTTCATGCCTTCACGGGCAAACCTGAGGGCCATGGCCCGGCCCAGCAGGCCGCCACCGCCAGTAATCACCGCACAGCGGTCGCGAAATTGCTTCATGGTATTCTCCCGGGTCAGTGTTGTGTAAGGTGAAAAATCGATCCAATCAGGTTACACAACATTCAGAATGAAATTGCTGTTCCCCGACATCATTACTGACTTTTTTGCTTACCGCCACCGAGGTCTCTGGCCATGAACTATCGTCAATTGCTGCAACCAGCCCTGGAGGAAGCCCGCACCGGATTTGCCGAAGGCGGCGTGCCTGTGGGGGCAGCCATGTTCGATGCCGGTGGCGCCTTGCTCAGCCGGGGTCGCAACCGGCGGGTTCAGGAGCAGGACCCCTCCATTCACGGGGAGACGGATGCTTTCCGCAAGGCCGGGCGCCAGGCCAGTTATGGGGACAAGATTCTGGTGACCACCCTCGCCCCCTGCTGGTACTGCTCGGGACTGATTCGCCAGTTCAATATCGGCACTCTGGTGGTGGGGGAATCCCGCAATTTTGCCGGACACCTGGACTGGCTGCGGGAGGCCGGGGTGACGGTGATCGAGCTGGACGACCCAGAGTGCGTGGCGTTGATGGCGGCGTTTATCGCCCGCGCTCCGGAGATCTGGAACGAGGATATTGGCGAAGCCCAGGGGGACCACGGTTCCGGTTGACACGCAAACGCCCGACACCCCGACGGGAGCACAGGGCTACAACTTGGCTTGGGCCTCTGCAACCCGCAGGACCCGGGAGAGCGGAGGTACCGAGTTGTTATCGGCTTTCACTACCTGGGATGGTCAGGGCAGATAGCTTGATTGCCTGGGAGAGAACCTCCTTGCCCTGCTGATCCCTGATGGCCAGGGTAAGCAGCGGATCTGGCTGGCCCCAGTCGATTTCCAGCACCCCGTAGTTGGCTCCCACATGGGCCCCACCCTGGCGATGCCGGTTGGGACTCACCTGGTGCCACTCTTCGGTCAAGCCGCTGGCGGTGAATTCCCACAAGGGGTATGGCCCCTCCGGGGAGCGCATCAGTTCCGCCCAGTGGGTATCGCCACTGACGAAAACCACACCAGAGGCCTGAGCTTCGGCAATCAGCTTCAGCATCCGCTGGCGGTCGTGGGGAAAATTGGCCCAGCTCTCCCAGCCGGTAAAGTCCGCCAGCAACTGGATGCTGCTGGCGATAATCCGCACCCGGGCCGGCTCCCGCAGACGCTGCTCCAGCCAGGCCCACTGGGCCTCGCCGAGGAGGCTGGCCGCGGGGTCGTCGTTGGCTTGATAGGGCCCCATGGCTGCCGGCGCCCGTTCGCGCTGGTAGGCCTGCTCGCTGACGGCCTTCAGCGGGCTGCGATTCCAGCGGGTATCCAGCAGGATCAGCTGCACCCGCTGTTCCGGTGGCCCCAGGTTGTAGGCGGTGTAGATTCCCGAGTCGCGCCGGCGCCGCTCGCTGCCCCCCGGCTCGCCCCAGAAATCCAGCATCAGTTGGCGCGAGGCCTCCTTGCTGGGATACTCGGCACCCGCGTCGTTTTCGCCGTAGTCGTGGTCGTCCCAGGTAGCCAGCACCGGCCTGGTGCGCAGCAGCTTTTCAAAGCCCTCGGCGCCCCGCAAGCGGTCGTAGGTGGCGGCAAGCAGCGCCGGATCCCGAGTGTCGCCGTAGACATTGTCGCCGAGAAAGACAAAGGCATCCGCCTCCTCCGCCACAATCGCCGACCAAATGGGCTGGGGCTTGTCCTGGTGGACACAGGAACCGAACTGGAGCCGGGTTACCGGCCGGTCGCCAAGTCCCGGCGGCGGGGTCCCCATGAGTTCCACCACGGGCAGTCCGGCCCTGGGCTGGGCTGCGTTGTAGTCGTGGCCGAGGATTTTGGCCACCGTCGCCGCCACCTGAGTGGCGCTCCAGCTGCCCCCCTGGCGGAGCAGGCCCCGGGCCTTGACAGCGGGGCCCATGGCCGCCAGCCAGACGTGGCCGGCACCGACGATACCCTGGGCGTAGGCCTCCTTGTCCTCCAGGTGCTGGCCGATATAGCCCGCCACCGCTTCGCGGCTGCCGTGATGCTGCCAGGCGGCGTTGGGGAACTCGCCCCGGCCGTGGTCGGTGGTGACGATCAGGGTGGTCTTGTCCCGGTAGAAGGGGTCGCTCTGGACCGCCGCCCAGAGTTCGCCGATAAAGCGGTCGGCGCGGTGGATGGCGTCGATGTACTGATCGTAACTGCCGTCGTGGGCGAAGTCGTCGCTTTCCCCGTAGGCGACATAGAGCAATTTGGGCCGCGCCCGCCGCAAGTATTCCAGGGCGAAGTGATGGGTGATGGCGTCGTGGCGCACAGTGCTCCAGGGCCGGGGCAGGTCCGCCAGCAGCTGGGCCAGATCACGCTCCCGCGCCGTAGGCAACTGGTTGAGGGGAATATCAAAGCCCGCGTTGACCGGCACCCCGCTGCGCTCGCTGTTGACGATAAAGGGGAACACATCCCAGCTGGCAAAGACCGCCACCTCCCCGCGGGTGCCGGGCCGGCGGTTGAGCCATTCCAGTACGGTGATATTGGGGTTGTTGACCCTGGCATTGCTGGTGATCTCCGGGTCGGCGAAGCCGGCGAGGATCTCCTGATAGCCCGGGTACGAGAAATACATGGGGTTGTCGAGGTGCATGTAGCTGCCCTCATCCCGATTGCCGATCAGGGCGCCCTCCGCGGCCAGTGTGCCCCACAGGAAGGGCATCAGCCGCCCGCGGCTGTCCTCCCGGTGGTCGCCGGCGTAGGCCGCCAGGGCCTCGGGCGCCCGGGTAAATGTGGGGTCGGCGACCATGGTGGGGCTGATGCCGCGAAACACCTCCTGCCAGCGCACGCCGTCGAGGGTAACCAGAATTACCCGGTGATCGTCGCCGGCACCGTCACTGGCCGCCAGGGGCCAGGACAGCACCAGCGCGAGCAAAAACAGCTGTAATTTAGCCATGATGGTCTCACCTCAAAAAAGACAGGCCCTTCCGGCCCCCGGGGCCGGAAGGGCGGGACGGCGCGGCTTAGAAATCGGCGGAGACGGACACCGCCGCCGTGCGGGGGCCACCGATCCAGCCACCCCAACCGCCGGAGACACCGCCGATATAGTCCTCGTCCGCCAGGTTGTTGATGATGAAGCGCACCTCAAAGCCCTTGACCAGATCTCCGGCCAGGTTGTCCATACCGACACCGGCGTAGACATCGGTCACCCAGTAATCATCGATACGCTGGGTATTGGCCGGGTCCATCCAGCGCTCGTCCACCCACTTGCCGGAAATGCCGGCAAAGTAGCTGTCACTGGCCCAGTCGGCGGAGGCCACAAACATCTGCTCTGCGGAGCCGAATACGGTGTTGCCGGCCACGATGCCAACCTGGTTGTCGAGAGCGGCGCTGCCCGTGCCCTGGTAAGTGGAATCATTGTTGGTGTAGGACAGGTACAGAGTCCACTGGTGGTGCGGCATCCAGGTGACGCTGGCCTCGATGCCTTCGGACTCGATGCCGCCGACATTGAGGTAGGAGCCATTGGTGCCGATCAGGTAGTCGATGCCACTGACGGTACCCGGGGGAATAAAGGTGATGCGGTTTTCGAACTCGATCTGGTAGTAGGTGAGGGTCAGATTGAGATCGTCGCGACCAAAACGCGCACCGAGGTCGATATTGTCGGCAGTTTCCGGCTCGATGCCACTCAACGCAGAACCGTCGGCCTCGAGCACGTCATCCTTGATGGCGGCAAAATTTTCGGCATAACCGGCGAACAACTGCAGGCCCGCCATGGGGGTGTCAAACACCAGGCCACCGCTGAACAGGACATCGGAATCCGAGTCCACCGCGGAGGAGGCGCCGGAGAACAGGTCCCGTTGCTCCAGGTCCACCAGGTATTTTTTGGCGCCCAGGGTCAGCGCCAGGGGCCCGATCTGGGCAGTGTCCTGGACGTAGAACATCCAGGTGTCGACGGGGAACTCCTTGCGGTACTGCATCCAGTAGGGAATGGTGTTGAACTGGTAGCCACTGCGGGAATCGATCACCTTTTGCCAGGTACGGTTTTCCTCCCGGGTGTAATCCTCGTACCAGAAGCCGGCACTGAGAGTGTGGTCGGCGATATCGGTATTGAGGGTCCACACCAGATCACCGGTGAGGCCGTGGCGCTGCTTTTCGTAGTTGGTGGTGCGGTAGGAACTCACCGGCAGGGCGCCGGCTGGGTAACAGGCGGGATCGTATTCTGGACCGGCGCCGCCGTAGGGCCAGGTGATGGAGCTGACGCAGCCCGGCGTGGGGCTCAGGGCAACCCCGGCAGAGTCGACAAAAAACAGGGTTCCCAGGGGCGCACCGCCGAATACGGTGCCGGTGTTCAACTCCGAGTGGGGCTGGCCGGGGCCGTCGCTGGTGACATCGACGATATAGGGGGGAATCCAGTCGCCGCGACCTTCCTGGTCGTGGTAGTAGGCGGCGATATTCACGTCCACCCCCTCGACGGGGGTGAATTCGGCGCGCACATAGCCGAGCAGGTTCTCCCGCAGGGTGGACCAACCCCGGCGGTATTGCTGGTCGATGTAGGGAATGCCGGTCCAGTTGCCGGTGAGGCGATCCCAGTCGGGATTTTCCCTGAATTCCTGCAGGGTGATGCGTTCGTAGTTGTCTTCATGAATGTCGTCGTAGGCGAGGTATCCGGTCCAGCGCACATCACCCTCGCGGATGATCTTGGCGGCAAAGTGCTCGCGGTTGGCTTCGCCGGATTCGTCGATGGAGGCATTGACGTCGGAGCTGGAGCCGCTGATCCAGGCATAGGTGCCGAG
>CAZWUP010000192.1:0-5677 GCA_964637045.1 uncultured Porticoccaceae bacterium
CACGTAAAAGGGCGACGCCGCAACTGTCTCCAACCTCTCGGTGCTGGCCAGACTGACCACCACCTCCTGGACTTCCCTGGCCACGACAGTGCCCTGCTCGGGAAACAGGCTGGCCAACGCCAGCATCAAGGCACTGCACAACCCCAGGGTGGCCACCAGGGTCCACTGCCAGGAGGCGGTGCCCTTGAGCACCTCCGCGGCCACCAACACCGCCACCATCCCCACCAGGGAGGTCATCACCACCAGGCTGCTGGCACTGGCGAAGTACAGCGTCGCCACCAGGGGCAGGCAGGCCCACAACAGCACCAGCAGGCCGTCCTGCAGACCGCGCCTGAGGGTCACCAGACCCACAGTGGCCGGGCTGACCAGGGGAACCAGGTTCCCCGCCAGGGCCACCACGGACGCCTGTACCCGGCCGCGCATGATGAATTCCGCAATGATGCGCATCACAGGGTCAGGATCCCCGGGGAATCAACGGCTTACTTGTGGCCGTCGGTGTAGGGCAAGAGGGCCAGATAGCGGGCGCGCTTGATGGCCGTGGCCAGCTGCCGCTGGAAGCGGGCCTTGGTGCCGGTTATGCGGCTGGGTACGATCTTGCCGGACTCGGAAACATAGCCTTTCAGGGTTTCCAGGTCCTTGTAGTCGATCTTGGGCGCGTCTTCAGCGGAAAAGCGGCAAAATTTACGTCTGCGATTAAAGCGTGGTTGCATGATTATTCCTCTTCTCCGGATTCGTCGTCGGCATCGTCGTCGGCTTCTTGCTCTTCCGCGGCTTCCTGGGCGGCCTTGGCGGCGCGCTCGGCTTCACGGCGGTCGCGGCTTTCCTTTTCCGCCTTGTCGGCGCGCTCGGCCTTCATGATCAGAGTTTCCTCGGTCTCGGCTTCGTCGAGCTTGATCACCAGGTTGCGCAGCACGGCATCGTTGTAGCGGAAGTTGGAGGCGAGTTCATCAAGGACATCCTGGCCGCACTCGATGTTCATCAGCACATAGTGGGCCTTGTGAATCTTCTGGATGGGATAGGCGAGGTGGCGGCGGCCCCAGTCTTCGAGACGGTGGACCTTGCCCTGACCGGCTTCGACGAGCTTGGTATAGCGGTCGACCATGCCGGCCACCTGCTCGCTTTGATCCGGATGGACCATAAATACTACTTCGTAGTGGCGCATTGTAGCTCCTTACGGGTTGTAGCTACCCGAACATTTCGGTGTAGCAAGGAGGATCCGGGCTCTAGGCCCGGGGTTAAAGGCGCGCAATTTTAGGTGATGATAGGCTATTATGCAAGCTGAATACCGATTGCCGTTCAAGCCCTTACACCACAGCCAAGGAATCTCCATGAAGCCCACCGCCACCCTCGCCGCCACCGCCCTGCTGACCCTGGCCGTCACCGCCTGCGCCCCCGAAGTGGGCAGCAAGCAATGGTGCGACAACATGCAGGAAAAACCCAAGGGCGAATGGTCGATGAACGAAGCCGCCGACTTCGCCAAGCACTGTATCTTCCCCAAGCCCGAGGAGTAACAGCTTAGGCGGCGGGCCCGCCCTCAGCGGCGCCTGTTGACCCGGCGTCGGCTGCGGCGCAGCTGAAACTGCTGCCGCTTTTCCTGGAACTTCGCCCGCTGCTGCTGCAGCCTGTCCCGGGCCCTGCGGGTCAGGTTGCGGGCGTGGATAAAGGTGGGCACATTGTAGTGGTTGCGCTGGAGGATATAGACGATCAGCAGCTCCTCCACCGCCACCCAGACATGAAACAGGATCACCAGGCGAAACGGCAGGGCGTACTCCCACAGGGTGAGGACAAAATACGTGGGGGCGATCAGCAGCGCCGCCAACTTGGCGGCCCAGGTGTGAAACCTGGGCAGCACGCCAAACTTCAACAGACTGGCAAACAGCGGCAGAAAATAAAAACCCACCCCCAGCAACAGAAACCAGAGCTCGGACAGGAACAGCTCCGGCCACAACAGCCACAGCCCCATGGCCATGGTGAAGTAGGTGA
Organism: uncultured Porticoccaceae bacterium; assembly: GCA_964637045.1. Taxonomy (GTDB): domain Bacteria; phylum Pseudomonadota; class Gammaproteobacteria; order Pseudomonadales; family Porticoccaceae; genus CAYXXZ01. Next base: position 1,984 of record CAZWUP010000192.1, read on the forward strand.
GCAGATCCCCCCAGCTGTCGAGCTTGACCCCGAGGTCACTGGTTTGGTGGAGCAACCTGGCGAAAAACCCGTCCAGGGCGTCGGTAAGCAGGGCAAAGGCCAGCAGACCCAGAAAATACCCCTGGTGACCGTTTGCCGCCAGCGCCAGCAGCACCGGCATTAAAACGATGCGGCAGCCGCTGAGGATATTGGGAAGGGTCAGCCAGGCGGGCATCCGTGAGTTTCCACGTCGGGGTTGGAGAAATTCAAGGCAGGCGCTTCACAAGCCGCCCCGCTGGCGCACCGCCTCGTAGAGACACACTCCGGTGGCCACCGAGACATTGAGACTGCTGACACTGCCCGCCATGGGCAGCTTCACCAGCAGGTCGCAGTGGTCCCGGGTCAGGCGGCGCATGCCGTCCCCCTCGGCTCCCATCACCAGGGCCAAAGGGCCCTTCAGGTCCGCACTGTACAGCTGCCCGGGGGCATCGCCATCGGCGCCCACCACCCACAACCCGGACTCCTGGAGGGCGCGGAGGGTGCGGGCAAGGTTGGTGACCACCACGAAGGGCACGGTCTCGGCGGCGCCACAGGCCACCTTGCGCACGGTGGCGGTAATCCCCGCCGACCTGTCCTTGGGGGCGATCACCGCATCCACGCCACAGGCGTCGGCGGTGCGCAAGCAGGCGCCGAGATTGTGGGGATCGGTGACGCCGTCGAGCACCAGCAGCAGCGGCGGATGATCGAGATTGGCCACCAGGGCGCTGAGAAAGTGCTCATCGTGGACCTCCCCCTGGCTGCAGAGGGCAGCCGCCCCCTGGTGATTGCCCGGGGCCAGGGCCTCAAGCTCATCGCGGCTCACCTGAACCACGGCGATATCCTGCTGCTCGGCCAGGGCGCGAATCTTGTTGAGGCGCTGGTCGTGGCGGCCGCGCAACACCCGCAGCTCGCGAATCCGTCCGGGCTCCGTCTTGAGCAGGGCCAGCACTGAGTGCAGGCCGTATACCCACTCCTGGTCCGCGGCTTGTTGAGATGGTGTCGCCATAGTTGCTAACGCCTTCTCCGCCGACTCTTCTTGGCGCCCTCAGGGGCGGCCTCGGCAGCCCCCGGCGCTTTGCCCCCAGAGGATTTACGGGGTGGCGCACCGGCAATGGCGCGGATGGGGTTGTCGTCCCCAGCGGCCTTTTTGCCGCGACTCCGCCCCTTGGCCGGCTTTTTCTCGCTACCCCGGGCACCCGGCTTGCCGTCCCCCGGCAGGGTATTCTTGGCGATCTTGCCATCGTCTTCGATAAGCTCGAAATCCACCTTGCGCTCTTCCAGGTCCACCCGGGTTACCCGCACGCGAACCTGATCGCCGAGGCGGAACACCCGCCGCGTGCGCTCCCCCACCAGGCGGTGATGGGCGGGCTCGTGGTAGTAGTAGTCCTTGGGCAGTCCGGTGATGTGGATCAGCCCCTCCACGTAGAGATCGGACAACTCCACAAACAGACCAAAGCCCACCACCGAGGTGACCACCCCGTTGTACTCCTCGCCAATCTTGTCCAGCAGATATTCGCACTTGAGCCAGGTCTCCACATCCCTGGTGGCCTCGTCGGCGCGGCGCTCGGCAAAGGAGGTATGGGTACCCGCCGCGGAAATCCAGGCGTGGTCATAGGGATAGCCCTCCCCCAGGGCAATGGGCTGGGCGCTGTCGACCCGACGCAGGTGCGGCACCCGCTTCTTGCTGCGCAACAGGGCGCGGATCGCCCGGTGGGTGAGCAGGTCCGGGTAGCGGCGAATGGGGGAGGTAAAGTGGGTGTAGGCCTCGTAGTTGAGACCAAAGTGGCCCTCGTTGTCCTCCCGGTACTCCGCCCGGCTCATGGACCTCAGCATCACCGTCTGAATGACGTGGGCATCGGGGCGGTCAGCCACCTTGGCCAGCACCTTTTGATAATCCATGGGCGTGGGGGAATCCCCGCCCCCCAGGCCCAGGCCCAGTTCGGCGAGAAACTCCCGCAGCCGCTCCAGCTTCTCCAGGCTCGGCCCCTCGTGAACCCGGTACAGGGCCGGCAGGCCGCTTTTTTCCAGCAGGGTGGCGGCGCACACATTGGCCGCCAGCATGCACTCCTCGATCAGCATATGGGCTCGGGTGCGGGTCTCGGGAATGATCTGCTGGATCTTGCGCTGTTCGTCAAACAGAATCCGGGTTTCGCCGGTCTCGAAGTCGATGGCGCCCCGCTCTTCCCGGGCTTTGCGCAACACCAGGTAGAGGTCGTAAAGGCTGTCGATACGGGGCAGAATGGCCTCGAAACGGCTGCGGACATCGCTGTCCTCGTCGTCCCGCTGCGCCAGAATGCCCGCCACCTGGGTGTAGGTGAGCCGCGCCCGGGAGTGCATTACCGACTCGTAGAAGTAAAACTTGTTGACCCGCCCCTGGCGATCGATGGTCATCTCGCACACCATGCACAGGCGATCCACATCGGGGTTGAGGGAGCACAGGCCATTGGAGAGTTTCTCCGGCAGCATGGGCACCACCTGGCCGGGGAAGTACACCGAGGTGCTGCGGTTGAAACCCTCCTTGTCGAGGGCGGTGCCCGGACGCACATAGTGGGAGACATCGGCGATGGCCACGTAGAGCCGCCAGCCGCTCTTGCCCAGGGTTTCGCAATACACGGCGTCGTCGAAATCCTTGGCGTCCTCGCCATCGATGGTGACAAACTCCAGATCACGCAGATCGATGCGGTTGCGCTTGTCCTCCTCGCGCACGGTCTCGGAAATGGCGGCGGTCTCGGCCTCCACTTCCGCCGGCCACTCGTGGGGAATCTTGTAGTTGTGGAGACTGAGCATAATCTCCATGCCCGGCGCCCGGTGCTCACCCAGCACCTGAATGACCGCGCCCATGGGCAGCAGGTCCTTGGAGGGCTGGCGGGTAATCTCCAGCAGCACCATCTGACCGTTGCTGGCGCCGCCCTCGGCCCCCGGGGGGACGATAATATCCTGGCTGATGCGCGGGTTGTCCGGGCGCACCAGGTTGACCCCGCTCTCGACAAAGTAGCGCCCCACCAGCTTGCTGGTGTTGTAGCTGAGAATCTCGACAATGGTGCCTTCCGGGCGCCCCCTGCGATCCTGCCCCGAGATTCGCACCAGCACTTCATCGCCATCGAACACCCGGCGCATCTGGCGGCTGGAAAGGTAGATGTCCTGCGCTTCCCCGGTGGCGACAAAACCAAAGCCCTCGGGGTGGCCAATCACCCGCCCCTTGGAGAGGTTCATCTTGTCGAGGGTGCCGTAACCGTCACGGCGGTTGGACACCAGCTGGCCGTCCCGCACCATGGCCACCAGGCGGCGGCGCAGGGCCTCGAGATCCTCCTCGCCGGTCAGCCCGAGGGCCTCGGCGATCTGCTCCTTGGTGATGGGGCCAACGCTGTCTTGAATCAGTTGGAGAATGACTTCGCGGCTGGGAATGGGGTTTTCGTACTTGGCGCTCTCCCGAGCGGCGTGTGGATCGGCGACAATGGGGGTCTTTTTCAAGGAATGCTCTGTGCTCTGTGAATTTCCCACAGAGTACCAGATTTTTTCACCGAGAGAATTGACAATTCTTCGTCGCGTGGTAAAGTGCGCGCCACTTGAGAGATCAACACCCTTTCAAGCCCAGATGGCGGAACTGGTAGACGCGCTAGCTTCAGGTGCTAGTGACCGCAAGGTCGTGGAGGTTCAAGTCCTCTTCTGGGCACCA
>CAZWUP010000193.1:0-4267 GCA_964637045.1 uncultured Porticoccaceae bacterium
AAACCTGGAGGGCGCCTGTGGGAGCTCACTCTGTGAGCGAACGGGGGTGGCACCCAACCACCGGGGCTGATTAGCTGGTCAGCGCCTCGTGGAGCTGGAGATTAACCATCCGCAGGGTGGCCAACACCGCGGCAAAGACCTGGTTGGCGTGTACCCCCCGGGTCTTGACCTTGTTGCCGCCGGCCCGGCGCCAGGTGATGATGCACTCGGTGAGGGCATTGGTGTTGCCGCCCTTGGGGATCTTCACTTCGTAGTCGAGCAGCGTGGGCAGCACCAGATTTTTGTGGTCGAGGATGGCCTGGATGGCGTGAATAAAGGCGTCGAAGCCACCGTTGCCCCGGCCCTCGGCAGTATGGATTTCACCGTTCAGCTCCACCTTGACGGCCACCTGGGAGGACTCGTTGAGCTTGCTGGTGATGGTGCAGTCGAGGAGCTTGATGTGTTTGTAATCCCGGCTCTCCATTACGTCGGCGATGATAAAGGGCAGGTCGTCGCTGGTGATCTGGTGCTTTGAATCCGCCATCTTGACGATTCGCGCCAGCACCTTGGCCTGGTTCTCCGGAGACAGGTTGATACCCAGGGCCTCCAGGTTTTTGATCAGCGACGCCTTGCCGCTCATCTTGCCCAGGGCGTAGCTGCGGGTGCGGCTGAAGCGCTCCGGAGTCAGGCTGCTGACATACAGATTGCCCTTGCGGTCGCCATCGGCGTGGATGCCCGCGGTCTGGGTGAAGACATCGGCACCCACAATGGGGGCGTTGCCCGGGATCCACTTGCCGGAGAAGTTCTCCACCAACTTGCTGACCTTCATAATGCTGCTCTCGTCGATGGACAGCTCCAGGCCCATCTTGTCCCGCAGCACCACCGCCACCTCCGCCAGGGAGGCATTGCCGGCGCGCTCGCCGAGGCAGTTCACCGTGCAGTGGACGGAGGCCACCCCCGCCTCCACCGCGGCCATGACATTGGCCACCGCCAGGCCGTAATCATTGTGGGGATGAAAATCGAACTTCACCCCGGGATAGCGCTGGATCATGTCGCTGAGACTGGCGTGAACCTCCCGGGGGGACATCACCCCCAGGGTATCGGGCAACATAAAATGGTCGATGCCCAAACCCTGGATGCGGTCCATCAGGCCGTACACATAATCCCTGCTGTCCCGGTAGCCGTTGGACCAGTCCTCCAGGTAGACATTGACCCGGAGCCCACGGGACAGGGCGTAGGCCACGGTCAGCTGAATATCCTCGGCGTGACCCTCCAGGGTGTTGCCCAGCTGCTCCCGGCAGTGCTTCTCACTGCCCTTGGTGAGCAAATTGATGACCCTGCCGCCGGTGTCGCAAATCCAGTCCACGCTGCGCTTGTGGTCGACGAAGCCCAGCACTTCGATGCGCTCGTCCAGGCCCTGGGCCCTGGCCCAGGCGTTGATGGCGGCAACGGATTTCTTCTCCCCTTCGGAGACACAGGCGGAGGCCACCTCGATGCGGTCCACATTGAGGGCCACCAGCAGGGCCTGGGCAATGGCGGCCTTCTCCCCGGGGGTGAAGGATACCCCCTGGGTCTGCTCCCCATCCCTGAGGGTGGTGTCCATCAACTGGATATGGCGTTTTTCGATCATTGGCTTACATTGGCTCGCTGGCTGATAGCGGCGACGACACCCGAGTATTGAAACCTGTTGGTGTCGAAACTTCGCCCCCGGAGGTCGACTTTGGCCACAGTGCTTCGCGGGCCACGCTGAGGTACAGCCGCAAGCCGACGTGGACGGTGACCTTGGTTTTTTTGGGTTACGCCCTGCGGGCTAACCCAACCTACGCACTGATGGCGGCGACAACACCCGCGACCGCCGACAAAAATGGTGGGGTATTATCGCTTGTAACGGGAATCAGGTCTAACGGCAGTTTGGGGCTTAAAAAAGACCCGGCCGATAGCCGATCTCGGGGCGGCCCAGCAGGGCCGCCAGCCGGGCCTGATCGCTGTCACGGAAGGCGGCGTCCAGCTCCACCAGCAGGGTTTTCAGTTCCGGCCAGGGCAGTACCCGCTCGCTGGCCCGCAGGATCTTGGGGTGGCTGGTGGCCATCGCGGTGTCGTCGATCAGCAACTCTTCAAACAGCTTCTCCCCGGGGCGAATCCCGGTGTAACAGATCTCGATGTCGCCATGGGGGTTGTTGTCATTCTTCAGGGTCAGGCCCGACAGGTGAATCAGCTTGCGGGCCAGGTCATCGATTTTCACCGGCTGACCCATATCCAGAATAAAGACGTCGCCCCCTTCACTCATGGCATTGGCCTGGAGCACCAGCTCCGCCGCCTCGGGGATGGTCATGAAGAAGCGGGTGACGTCGCGGTGGGTGACGGTGACCGGCCCGCCCTTGCGGATCTGGCTGCGGAATTTGGGGATCACCGAGCCCGAGGAATCCAGCACATTGCCGAAGCGGACCATGGTAAAGCAGGTGCTGTTGGCAACCCCAACCCGGGGTGTGGCGACAGCGCCGGAGCACAGGTGGAGACCGCTGAAGTCCACCTCCTTCTCCTGGCTGAGGCCCTGCAACAGCAGTTCCGCCAGGCGCTTGGTGGCGCCCATCAGATTGGTGGGCCGCACCGCCTTGTCGGTGGACACCAGCACCACCTGCGGCACCCCGGCGGCCATCGCCGAGTGGGCCAGCTCCAGGGTGCCCAGGACATTGTTGACAAAGCCCTGGTAGCCGTTGGCCTCCACCAGGGGTACATGCTTGTAGGCAGCGGCGTGGTAGACGGTATCGATGCGGTGGCTGGCGAAAACCTTGGCCAGCAGGCGGCCATCGGTCACCGAGCCGATCACCGGCACCAGCTCGACAGGGCTGCCGCCCCGCGCAACCCGCTCCTCAAGATCGCTGAACTGGGTGTAGAGGCTGAACTCGCAGTGATCCAGAACCACCAACCGCGCCGGCTGATAGGTCAGGATCTGGCGGCACAGCTCGGAGCCGATGGACCCGCCGCCACCGGTCACCACGATGCCTTTGCCCTTGATGCTGGCCTCCAGCAGCGCCAGGTCCGGGGGCACCGCGTCCCGGCCGAGGATATCGGCGACATCCACTTCGCGGATATCGTCCATTCTCACCAATCCCCGGGCCAACTCGTCCATCGACGGCACCGAGCGCACGTGGACATCCAGGGGTTCGAGGAAGCGGATGATTTCCTGGCGCCGGTGGCGGCCCACCGACGGCAGGGCAAGAAAGACTTCGAGTTCGCTGTCCAGGCTCTGCACCAGCTCCCGCAGCTCCCCGGGGCTGTGGACCTTCAGCCCGGCAACCACCTCCCCCTGCAGGGACCGGTCATCGTCGACAAAGGCCAGGGGCAGGAACCGCGACCCCTCCCGCAGGGCGCTGGCCAATTGGCGGCCGGCGGCACCGGCACCGTAGACCACCACCGGCCGGCCCCGGGGCTTGCGCCGCTGCTTCCAACCGGCGAACTGCATCACCAGTGCCGACATTGGGGTGCCGTGGAGCCAGCGGCCCGCCACCAGCCTGGCGCTGAACAGGGCAAAGATAGAGATGATCCAGAACAGCAACAGCACACTGCGCGGCAGCTGGTACTTGGCGGGCATCAGGAAAAACACCAGGAGCACCAGCAGGGCGCCGAAGGACACCCCGCGGGCCAGCACCGAGAGCACCTCGACACCGGCGTGGCGGGTGATGGCGCTGTACAACCCCAGGCGCCACAAGAACAGCAGCACACACAGGGGGGTGACCACAAAGACCGGGGCGTAGAAGGCGAAAATCTCCCCGGGGGGCCAGGCAAGACGAAAATAGAAGGCCAGCAACAGGCTGAGCTCGATCACCGCCAGGTCGTTGGCGGCCAGCACCATCCGCTTCCAGCCGCGGGGCAGATGAATCAACCAGTTGCGCAAGGACAGGGTCCCTCTCTGTGTGATTGAACACCCCTTGAGCGAGGCTGCTCAGCCTGTAGATACTCTGTTATTACGAGGCGTACAACGATGAAGCAATCTCATACTATCAGATTGCTTCGCTGCGCCCCTCGTTGCCCTCGGGGCTTGCTCGCAATGACAACGAGGGGTGTCATTGCGAGGAGTGCAACGACGAAGCAATCTGGAATGACGACAATCATTCAACCTGTAGGTCGGGTTAGGCGTAGCCGTAACCCGACACCGGCAGGGTACGGAGTATTGCCTTACACCAGCGAGGCTCCGGGGCCACCAAAGTTCCGGATTCAGCTTCCAGAAGCCCGTCCTTGTTGGGTTACGGCTGCGCCTAACCCAACCTACACCGTTATCGACCACCCC
>CAZWUP010000193.1:4367-5645 GCA_964637045.1 uncultured Porticoccaceae bacterium
TCCTTGTTGGGTTACGGCTGCGCCTAACCCAACCTACACCGTTATCGACCACCCCTTGACCCAGCCTGCTCAACCTGTAGGTCGGGTTAGGCGTAGCCGTAACCCGACACCGGCAGGGTACGGAGTATTGCCTTACACCAGCGAGGCTCCGGGGCCACCAAAGTTCCGGATTCAGCTTCCAGAAGCCCGTCCTTGTTGGGTTACGGCTGCGCCTAACCCAACCTACACCGTTATCGACCACCCCCTGACCCAGCTTACTCAACCTGTAGGTCGGGTTAGGCGTAGCCGTAACCCGACACCGGCAGGCTCCTAGGAGCCCGATTGCTCGCCACTCTCCAGCCAGGCATTGAACTGGACCAGGGTCTCCGGGCCGAACTGACCGGCCACCTGGTGCAGGGTCAGCCCCTGCACCATCAGGTCGTAGTAGGCCTGGCGGTGGTCGCGGCGGGCCTCGTACTGGGCCTCCAGGGCATCGAGCACATCCACCACCGTCACGGTGCCGTACTCCAGGCCCTTTTGCTGGGCCTGGTAGGACTTCTCCGCGGACTCCAGCGCCCTGCGGGTGGCCTTCACCCGGTCATTGGCGCTGCGGGCGTTGAGCCAGGCCTGGCGGATATCCTTTCTCAGGGTGCGCTCCACCTGGTCGTATTCGTTCTCCGCCATCCGCAGCCTGGCCTGGGCCTCCGCCACCTGGGCGCTGACCTGGCCGCCGGAATAGATGGGGATGGTCAGATTGAGGGCCGCCACATAGGTCTCTGTGGTCGGCTGCAGGGCGTTTTCAAAGCCGATATCGCTCTGCTGAGCATTGAGATTGAGAGCCAGCATGGGATGCCGCTGACCCTGGGCCTCCCGCACCCGGGATACCGCCGCCTGTACCGCCAGGCGGCTGGCCTTGAGGCCGGCGTTTGCCGTCATGCCCTGGCGCATCCAGTCGTCCAGCAGCCCCAATTCGAGGGGCGTGCCGATATTCTGGCGCAGGCTGTCGAAGGGTTCCCCGACTTCGCGCCCCAGCACCTCGGACATGGCCTCCCGAGCCAACAGCACCTGATTCCTGGCTTCCAGTTCACTGGATAGCAACATATCCCTACGGGCCTCGATCGCAAGCAGGTCGGTGACTCTAGCCAACTGGCGCTCGTAGCGGGCCTTGACCAGTTTTAACTGCTCCTCCGCCGCCTCCCGTTCGGCCACCACGAAGGCGAAATTGTCCTCCGCCGCCAGCACCTTGGTATAGCGGTCCGCCAGATCCACGGCAATCAGGCTGCGGGTTTCCTCCAACAT
>CAZWUP010000194.1:0-5625 GCA_964637045.1 uncultured Porticoccaceae bacterium
TTTGCGTCGTCTTCCCGTTGACGTCATCAAAATCGACCAGACATTTATCAGCGGCTTTGAAGATCACCCCGAGGATCGTGCACTGGTCGCTGGGATCATTGCTCTGGCGCACAGTATGCGTATGGAAACCGTTGCCGAGGGCGTTGAGACAGCGGGTCAGCGGGATTGTCTGCTGGAAATGGGCTGTGACTTTCTTCAGGGATATTTCTATTCGAGAGCGATTTCGGTCGACGAATTGGAAAGGCGCTTTCTAATCGGAGGTGGGGATAGGCAGGCAAGATGGGCAGACTCAGGTTGATAGGCCAATGCAGTCTATTGGTTTCCACTTACCCAGGCCAGGCTGAATGTGATGGATTCTCTGCAGGATAAATGTGTTCTGGTCACAGGTGTCACCGGTTATCTTGGAACCTTCTGTGCCCTCGAGCTGGCCAGGCGTGGCTGCCGTGTCAGGGGCTCGGTTCGCAGCCTGCGCCAGCTGGACGAGTTCAGGAAATCGATCGATCCCTTGCTTTCAAATCCCGACCGTCTGCAGTTAATGTGTGCGGATCTCACTCGGGATGACAACTGGGATGAGCTTGTCAGAGGCTGTGATGGCATCCTTCACGTCGCTTCCCCTTTTCCCGATCATCTTGTCAGGGATCGCAGCGCGTTGATCGAAGCAGCCCGGGGCGGCACACTGAGAGTATTGGGCAAGGCGGTTGATCAGGGTGTAACCCGGGTGGTGATGACCTCCTCTCTGGTGGCCATGCTTGAAGGCCGAAATGCCGAGACTGAAGCACTGGACGAGTCGGTGTGGGGCCTCGAAGGTGTGACGACGGACGCTTATACGCAGAGCAAAATTCTGGCTGAACAGGCTGCCTGGCAATACGTCAACGAGGGGCCTGGGCGGGGCAAGGTTGCTCTGACCACCCTGTTGCCAGGTTTGCTACTAGGTCCCCTATTGAGCAGGGATTTTTCGACGTCAGTCCAGGTGATTCTGAAGCTGGTGCGTCGGGAGTTTCCAGGGTTGCCGGCCCTCGGTTGGAATGTAGTGGATGTGCGCGATGTCGCCTGCGCCCATGTCGATGCCCTGGTCAACTCCTCGGCCGAGGGCAAGAGATTGGCTTGTCCCGGAGAATTCCTGTGGCTGGTGGACCTGGCAAAAATTATCGATACTTTGCGACAGTTCAGTGACAGGCGGGTGGCGGTTCGGTCAGTGCCCGGTTTTCTGGTGCGTTTGCTGGCTTTATTTGACCCCCAATTGGAGTTGGCGTCAGCGCGGCTTAATCGTTACGAGGCCGTGTCCGACAGCGCCGTTGTCGGGACTCTGGGCTGGTCGAGGCGGCCGGTGTCCACCACGATTGCGGATACCGTGGCATCGATATTCGACCTTGGCCTGAACAAAAAATAACCCCGTTCACTGCCGACCCGCAACTCCACTGCCCTCGGCCACCACCGCCCTGTAGACCTTGAATCTGACCTGTGTGTAACACGGCACCAATTATTGTCGGGTTATTAGGGGACCGGGAAATCGATCCCGGTGAGTTCCTCCGAAAGGGTCCAAAGGCGAACGGCTATTTCCGGGTCGCGGGACAGCCGGGACGGCGATACTTTCTTTGGGTGGCCGCGCATTTCCAGCAGTCCGTCGGGGCCAAAGTAATCACCACAGCTGACATCCTCGTCCACCGCGGCGCGCAGGGTGGGCAGGGCGCCCATGGCGGGTTTCTGGCCAAACAGGGGGTTCGCCAGGCCAATGCCAGGGGTGTGCTGTTGCAGGTTGGTGGCGGTCCATCCCGGGTGAGCCGCCAGGGCGCGGGTGATGTAGTCCCCCTGTTGGAGCCGCCGGGCCAGTTCGTGGGTGAAGTACAGGTTGGCCAGCTTGCTGTCGGCGTAGGCCTGGGAGCGGCGATACTTGCGGGTTTCCCAGTTGAGATCGTCCAGGTCCAACTTGCCCATCTTGTGCATCACGCTGGAAACCGTCACCACCCGGGAGTTGTGGGTGCTGGCGATCAGGTCGAAGAGCTGGGCGGTGAGGGCAAAGTGGCCCAGGTGGTTGACGCCGAACTGGAGTTCAAAGCCGTCTTCGGTGCGGGAGAAGGGGGGAATCATAACCCCGGCATTGTTGATCAGCAGGTCGAGGCGTTCCAGGTTGTCGTTCAGGGTTTCGCAAAAGGTCCGGATGCTGTCGAGGCTGGCCAGGTCCAGAACCTGGACTTCCACCTTGGCCACCGGGTAGGTGGCGTGGATGTACTTCTTGGCCAGCTCTCCCTTTTGTCGGTCCCTCACCGCGAGAATCACAGTGGCGTCCTTCTCCGCCAGGGCCTTGGCCGCCTCGAAGCCGATGCCGCTGTTGGCGCCAGTCACCACCACCACGCGGCCGGTTTGATCGGGAATATCGCTGGTGTTCCACCTGTAGCCAAACATGTCGTCTCCTCGGTTGAATGGCACTGAATTAAGGGCTTTGTGGTGCTTCGTAGCCCGGCCGCAGCCCCGGGATGGCTTTTCGAGACCGTATGCAGCAGGGACGCTGCATCCGAGCCTACAGGGACGTATTTACGGCGTGTCTCGAAAAGCCATCCCGGGGCTCCGACCTAAGATCGCAGTTGGGCTTATTTCGGTGCCATTCGTCTCCTCAGTTGGGGGCAGGGCCACCCCTGTACAAAAGTTTAGCAGACTATCAGCTGATGGTTCCTGTGGTGCGCACTCTTTTTGCGCCCTTGGCCACAGGTACCCTGGCGGCAGCGGCGCGGTTGGCGATCTGTTTGTCGATGACATGCTTAAGGGCCACCAAAAAGCCTACTACGATAAATGCCCCCGGGGGCAGCACCACCATCAGCAGGCCGCGGTCGAAAATCTGCAAGCCCCAGTCCACCGCCAGCGGCCCCAGCAGCAGTTGCATATTGGCAAACAGGGTGCCGCTGCCGATGATTTCCCTGATGGCGCCGATCACTACCAGCACCAGGGTAAACCCCAAACCCATCATGAACCCGTCGGTTGTGGAGATCAGCACCCTGTTCTTGCTGGCAAAGGCCTCGGCCCGGCCGAGGATCGCGCAGTTGGTGACGATCAGGGGAATGAAAATACCGAGGATCTGGTACAACTCATAGGTGTAGGCCTTCATCAACAGTTCGGTGCAGGTGGTAAAGGTGGCGATGATCATCACAAACACGGGTATTTTCACCGCGTCCGTCACCTGGTTGCGGATCAGCGACACCACCAGATTGGAGCCGGTCAATACCAGCATGGTGGCCAGGCCCAGTCCCAGGGCGTTCACCACCGAGGCGCTCACCGCCAGCAGTGGGCACAGGCCCAGCAGTTGCACCAGAGCCGGGTTGTTGTGCCACAGGCCGTTGCCGGTGACCTCCTTGTAGCTGGGTTCACTCATGGCTGGGGCTCCCTGGGTTGGCTGGGGGTGGCGGATGCCAGCAGCTCAGCGCTGTGCTCGCGGTAGAAAATAAGGGTTTTCAGCACTCGCCCGACCACCGCCCTGGGGGTGATGGTGGCGCCGGTGAACTGGTCGAACTCGCCGCCGTCCTTTTTCACCTGCCAGCCCTCCCGGTTTGGGTTGCCCAGGGATTTGCCATTGAAGGACAGCACCCAGGGGTGGATACGCAGCTCCAGTTTGTCGCCGAGGCCGGGGGTTTCGTTGTGGGACAGTACCCTCACCCCGACCACACGGCCGTCCACCGCGATGCCCACCAGCAAGCGGATGGCTCCGCCATAGCCTTCAGGGGCGGTGGCGGGAATGATAAAGCCAACCACGGCACCTGCCTTCCGCACAACGTGGAGATCGGCGGCGCCTTTCAGGCCCAGGGTGCTGAGGTAGGCCTGGGGAATGGCCAGGGTGTCGCTGAGGATGTCGTTGTCGTGGCTGCCCGGGGGGTAGATTTCCAGGAGGATCTTCTGCGCGGCGCGGCGCTCCGCCGCGGCGATGGTGTCCCTGGTGCCGAGGTAGGTGGAGGCCAGCAGCAGGGATGTCACCAGGGCGAAGATGGCCAGCACCCCGCTGTTGAGACCGATGGATCGTTTAAGCATCGGGCTTCTCCGTGGCCTTGCGGGCACGCTGGTGGCCATAGGTGCGGGGCAGGGTGTAGTTGTCCACCAGGGGCGCGGCAAAATTCATCAGCAGCACCGCAAAAGCCACCGCGTCCGGGTAGTTGCCCCACACCCGAATGACATAAATCAGCACCCCAATGCCGGCGCCGTAGACCAGCCGCCCCCGGTTGCTGGCGGCGGACGTCACCGGATCGGTGACAATAAAGAAGGCCCCCAGCATGGTGGCGCCACTGAGCAAGTGCAACAGCGGCGAGCCGCCGCTCGATGAGCTGCCGCCGTCGTAGAACAGGGCCGCCAGCAGGCTCAGGGCGGCGAGCATGGCGACGGGGGCATGCCAGGTGAAAACCCGCATATAGAGCAGCCAGACACCGCCGATAAGGAAGCCCAGATTGACCCACTCCCAGCCGTAGCTGACGATTTCCGCCGCGCTGAACAGCGGCTGCTGGGCGTAGATCTGCTCCACCAGCAGGCCGCTGCTGTGTTTGAAGGCGTCCAGCGGGGTGGCCCCGGTGAAGGCGTCCACCGCGATCTGGTGGGGAAGTGCAAACACCAGCTGCAGGGATTCCACCAGCCCCGGCAGGCTGACCCCCGCGGGCAGCAGATCCCTGGGGGTGATCCAGGTGGTCATTTCCACGGGAAAGGAAATCAGCAACGCCACATAGCCCACCATCGCCGGGTTGAAGGGGTTGTAGCCGAGGCCGCCGTAGAGGTGCTTGGCGATGGCGATGGCAAACAGGGCACCCAATGCCGGCAGCCACCAGGGGGCCAGTGGGGGGAGGGCCAGACCCAGCAGCACGGCTGTCACCGCGGCACTGTAATCCCTAAGGTAAAACAACAGCGGACGCTTGCGGAGGGCCACGATGGACGCCTCGCAGGCGACGGCGACGGTCAGTGCGACAAGGATATTGATCAGGGTGCCCCAGCCGAAGTTCCAGGTCAGGGCCACCAGCCCGGGGAGGGTGGCCAACAGCACATACTGCATCAGCCTCGCGGTGTTGAGGGGTGCGTGCTGGTGGGGGGAGGAGGAGCGGGCGAGAATCATGGGCGGCTGCGCTCCACTTCGTTGTACTGCGGTTGATCCCGGAGTTGCCGGTGTTGTTCCCGGGCGCTGGCCAGTTTGGCCTCCAGCTTGTCGAGGGACGACTGCAGCACCTCGACGTGCTCGGAACCCTCCCCGCGGGCGGTGGCGAGCTTGTCCCTGGCCTTGGCTATGCGGCTGGTGAGGGACTCTATGCTGGCCTCCAGTTTCTCTGCCGGGGATTGCTCCGTTGCGGCCGCAGCCCTGGCCTGGGCGCGGGCGATGGCCGCCGCAGCGGCATCCAGGATTTGCGGGTCACCGGGCTGCTGGTCGCCCTCGGGGCCCAGTTCGGCCAGCTGCTGCTCGGCGTCCGCCAGCTTGTGTCGCTGTTTCTCCAGGCCCTGCTCGAGAGCGGCGCGGATGGCATCGTCGTCAGTGGCGGCAAGCTTCTCCCGGGCGGCGGCCATGGTTTTGGTGAGGGTGGCAACCTTGGCTTCCAGCTGCTCCCTGGGGCTGGCCTGGATTTTGTCTGCCACCGCGGCGGCTTGCTTGTCGCCGCTGGTTTGGGGCTT
>CAZWUP010000195.1:0-5623 GCA_964637045.1 uncultured Porticoccaceae bacterium
GGGGTCCGCCGCCGGGTCCGGGGGTGCCGGCACGCCGGGGCACAGCACCAGTACGGTGTCGCAGATCCCCACCTCAATAGCGGCCGCGGCCCGCCACACCATGCCCGCGGGGGAGGCCCCGCCGAGGTCCACTACTTCGTTGAAACGGGTGTGAAGCCCCAGGTATTCGGCCACCGCCGAGGGTGCGAACATCGGCGATTCCGGCACCGCTCCGGTGACGATGCCGTCCACCTCGGCCTTGTCAAAACCGGCGTCCGCCAGGGTCTCGCGGGCCAGCTGGGCCATGGCCTCGAGGGCAAACATGGGTTGCGGCCAGCGCTTTTGTGGTTTCCACTCGGTCAAGCCAACAACGGCAGCACTTCGCTTAGCCATGGTCTCTCCTTGTTGTTTATCGCCGCCGACAGGGGCGGCCTCACCGAAAGAGAGTACCACGACGGATCGCCCCGACTCCACGGCCCTGGCGGTGTGCTGGGTGCTGCGTACTGGTGGTGGCACGACAATTCTGCAACCATAGCGGGCCATTGCTTTACAGCCCGGGGCACAGCCTCACACCGGCAGCCACCCCTCCCAATCCCTGGCGCAGGGAAGTTTTCCTGCCCAGTGGGGGGAGCGCGCCAACGGGCCACAGGTTCAAGGAGTTTCGATGAGCGACATGCAACAACTGGGGGATATCGTCCAGATTCCCTGCGACCTGATCACCAGAAGCCCCTACCAGGCGCGGCGGGTCTTCCCCGAGGCCTATATCCAGGAGCTGGCGGCGAGTATCCGCCGCGAGGGCAAAAACCTGCAGCCCATTCTGGTGCGCACCAGGCTGGGGGCGGAGCAGTACGAACTGGTCGCCGGGGAGTGCCGCTGGCGGGCCTCCCTGCTGGCGGGCTTCGCCGCGATCAACGCCATTGTCCTCGCCCTTGGTGATGAGGACGCCCACCGCATATCCCTTACCGAAAACATCAAACGCCGGGATCTCAATCCCATCGAGGAAGCAGAGGGTATCGTCAGCTATATGACCGACTGGGGGCTGACCCAGGAGGAGGCCGCCAAGGTGTTCAATATCAGCCGCTCCAAGCTCGCCAACCGGGTGCGACTGCTCAACCTGTGCGACGAGGTCAGGGACTACGTGCTCTACGGCGAGCTGGAAGAGGGCGCCGCGCGGGCGCTGCTGCCCCTCAAGGCCTTCCAGCAGATTCAGCTCGCCAGGCGGGCGATCAGCGGCGGCTGGTCGGTGCGCGACGTGGAAGCCGCGGTAAAAAAGGTGCGCGACGACCCCGCCCCCGCCGCCGACCCGGGGGCCGGCAGGGACGTCGATATCGCCAGGTTCTCCCAGGAGCTGTCGGAGATTACCGGCACTCCCATCAAGATCAACCACAAGAAGGGCGGCAACGGCGAAATCGTCATCACCTATTTCTCCGCCGACCAGCTGGAGGGCCTGTTCGAGGGTTTCAGGAAGCCTTAGGAGCCTCAACTTGTGTTGACCGCCAAACCACCGGCAATCGGCTAAGGTTTCGCCATCTGAATCAACAAGGAAGCCGTTGCGTTCCCCACCCGCGCGCCAGCGAGCCGGGGCCGGGAGCTGAGGGCCGACGAACTTCGCCGGCTGGGGGCCAGGTTGGAGGAATTCAGCGTTCGCCCCGCAGGAGCCTGAGCCCGGCCCCACTCAGGGTTGAGGCTGGAATAGAACTTGGCTTGTGGCTCCCACAGCCACAGTACGACCTACCGGCTGGCGGCAATCCGGGCCAATAGCGACTGGAGCTGGCGGCTGACGGGGCTGCCGCTCTGGGCGAAGGCGAGGCCCTTGCGGGCCACCTGCTCGGCGACTGCCAGCTGGTAGAGGGAGAACTGGGCACTGGCCATCAGCAGGTACACCTCGGGGCTGCGGGAGTCGATGCGCTGGGCGCGACTGGCCACCCCCAGAGCGCCCTGAAAGTCGTCGCGGCGATACAGGGTCCAGCCCTGATCCAGCAGGCTGGCGACGGCGCTGTTGGGGGCCTGGCGGGGTTCACCGGAGCGGATGGTGGGGCGCTCCTCCACCGCCGGGGGCGGCTCCGGGGCTTGCCGCGGCGGCGGCACCGGGGCGGAGGTGTCTGTGGGGGCCGGCGCCATGGGGGCGCAGGCGGCCGCCAGCAGGGCGAGGGTCGCTATAGCGAGAATGCGCAGTTGTTGTCTCATCGTTCAAAAAGCTCCTTGAACCAGTCCACCACGCCAGGCCCCTGGGTGCGGTAGCAGCTGCTCTTCTCCCGGGGTTCGCTGCCGTCGATAAAGGGCAGGTGGCGCGCCCCGGCACAGCCTTCGCTGCTCAGGCGTCCGGTGGAAGTTTCCACCCACACATAGGTTACACCCTCGGGCTTGATAAAGGGCATGGAGCGGGCTTCCACTCCCGCCATGATGTCGGACCACACCTGGAGGGCGCCGGTGGCGCCGGTGAGGGGCATCTTGCCGTTGTCGTCCCGGCCCACCCAGACCACCCCCACATAGTCGCCGCTGAAGCCGGCGAACCAGCTGTCCCGCTGGTCGTTGGTGGTGCCGGTCTTGCCCGCCACCACCAGGCCTTCCGGCAAGCGCCGATAGGCGCCCTTGCCGGTGCCCTCCCGCATCACCACCTGCATGCCGTAGTGGAGCAGGTGCATCACCTGGGGGCTGAAACGCTGCTCGGTGGCGAAGGGGTAGTGCTTGAGGGGCTTGTTGTCCGCGGTGTAGACGGCACTGATGGTGCGCAGCGGCGAATAGAATCCCTCGGCGGCGATGGTGTGGTAAAGGGTGGCCACATCCAGGGGCGACATGTCCATGGAGCCCAGCAGCATGGAGGGCACTTCCGGCAGACTGCCTTCATAACCGAGGCGGCGAATGGTCTGGCTCACCGTGGGCAGTCCCAGGCTCAGCCCCAGGCGGGCGGTGGCCTGGTTGTAGGAGTTGCCCAGGGCAGCGTACAGGGGCACCAGGCCGTGGCTGCGCTTTTCGTAGTTGGCCGGCTCCCAGACACTGCTGCCGGGGATCTTCACCGATAGCGGGCTGTCGTCGATGGGGGTCGCCAGGGTGTAGGCACTGTCCCGCTCCAGGGCGGCCAGGTACACCGCGGGCTTGATGGTGGAACCCACCTGGCGGCGGGCGTCCACCGCCCGGTTGAAGCCAGCGTAGCCCGGCTTCCTGCCCCCCGCCAGGGCGAGGATATCGGCGGTGCCGATGCGCACCACCACCGCCGCGGTCTCGAGGGCGCCGGCATCGATCCGGTAACCCTTCTCCAGGTTGTCGACAACCTTGGCCGCACTGGCCTCCACCTGGCGCTGCACCTGGGGATCGAAGTGGGTGAAGATGCGCAGCCCGGCGCTGCTCAGGTCTTCCTCCCGGTACTCCCGGCGCAGCTGCTCCTTCACCAGCTGGAGGTAGTCGGGGTAGGCGTTGGTGGTGGTGCCCGGGGTGGCGGAAACCTCCAGGGGCCTGGCCTTGGCGGCGCTGGCCTGGGCCTGGCTGATCACCCCCTGTTCCGCCATCACGTCGAGCACCAGGTTGCGGCGGGTTTTGGCGCGCTCGGGATTGCGCCAGGGGTCGTAGAAGGAGGCGCCCTTGACCATGCCGATCAACAGGGCGGACTGGTGCACGTCCAGCTCCTGGATGGGCTGGCGGAAGAAGTGGCGGCTGGCCAGGCCAAAGCCGTGGATGGCCCGCTTGCCGGACTGGCCGAGGAAGACCTCGTTGAGGTAGGCCTGGAGAATGTCCTCCTTGCTGTAGTGGACCTCCAGCAACACCGCCATCACCGCCTCGACACCCTTGCGGATCAGGCTGCGCTCCTGGGTCAGGTAAAAGTTCTTCACCAGCTGCTGGGTGATGGTGCTGCCCCCCTGGACGGTGCCGCCGGCCATGATGTTGGACATCAGCGCCCTGGCGATGCCCTTGAAGGAGATGCCAAAGTGGTCGTAATAATCCCGGTCCTCCACCGCCAGCAGGCCCTTCAGCAGGTGTTCGGGTACCTCGTCGAGGGTGACCAGCACCCGGTCCTCCTGGTGATCCGGGTAGATGCCCCCCATCACCATGGGTTCCAGGCGCACCACATCCAGCTGGCCGTCGCTGCCCTTGAGGTCACTGATGCCGCCGCTGTCAAAACTCAGGGTCAGGCGGCGGGCCGGTTCAGCGCCGTCCCAGAACTGGAACTTGCGGGTGTAGAGCTCGATGCGTGAGCCACTGACCCGGTATTGGCCGGGGCTGGCAACCGTGGCCACCGGCCGGTAACCCAGCTGATCCAGCTCCCAGCGCAATCTGTTGGCGGACAGGGACAGGCCCTGGTAGAGATCGAGGGAACGGCCGTAGACATGGGCCGGCAGGGCCCATTTGGCGCCCTCGAATTTGGCGCGGACGATGCCGTTGAGAACCAGGATTGCGACAATCCCCAGCACCAGACCCCAGACCCCCAGCCACAGGGTCAGGCGCAGCCAAAAGGGCCTGCGGGTGCGGCTTTTCTTGCGGGTGGATTTTTTCTGCCTTGCCAATCGCCAACTCCAGTGCTGAGCCAAATAAACAGCGGCCATTCTCCCCCGCGGCTGCAGCCAACACAACCGGGGCCGCAGCCGACTGTGAAAGCGGGCCGAAATCGGGCGATAATGGCGGGCCAACGACAGGGTATGCTATGAACAAGAAATATCACGTATTTGCCATGGGCGCCGCCCTGGTGGACACCGAAATCGAAGTCAGTGACCAGGATCTCGACACCCTGGGTGTCGACAAGGGGCTGATGACCCTGGTGGACGAGGCCCGCCAGGGGGAACTGATCGCCCATCTCAACCACCACCTGACCGCCTCCAAGCGGGCCTCCGGCGGGTCCGCGGCCAACACCATCATTGCCGTCAGCGCCTTTGGCGGCGAGAGTTTCTTTTGCGGGCGGGTGGCCGACGACGACAACGGCGCCTTCTACCTCAACGACCTGGCGGAGGCGGGAGTCCATTTTGCCCGCCCCGACCCCCTGCCCGAGGGCATTACCGGCAAGTGCCTGGTGATGATCACCCCCGACGCCGAACGCTCCATGAACACCTTTCTCGGCATCAGTGAAACCCTGAGCGAAGCGGATTTGGACCTGGACGCCATCGGCGCCGCCCACTACCCCTATATCGAGGGCTATCTGGCCACCTCGGAAACCGGCCGTGCCGCCGCCGTGGCGGCCCGCAAACACGCCCAGGGCAACGGCACCAAGGTGGCCGTCAGCCTCTCGGACCCGGGCATCGTCGCCCACTTTCAGCAGCAGCTGGAGGAAATCACCGGCCGCAAGGTGGACCTGCTGTTCTGCAACCGCGAAGAGGCCCTGGCCTGGACCGGCGCCGCCAACCTCAGGGACGCCAGCGAGGAGATGTCACTGCGGGCCAGCCAGTTTGTCATCACCCTGGGGGCCGAGGGAGCGCTGATCCACGACGGTGTCGAACTCCACGCCATTCCCGGCCGGGCGATCACCGCGGTGGACACCAACGGCGCCGGCGACATGTTCGCCGGCGCCTTTCTCTACGGCATCACCCACGGCATGAGCCCCCGCCGGGCCGGCGAGCTGGGCTGCCTGGCCGCCGCCGCCGTGGTCGGCCAGTTTGGCCCCAGGCTGCCCCTGCGCCAGTACCAGGGCTTGCTGAATGCGCTGTGATGGCAACCACCC
>CAZWUP010000196.1:0-5608 GCA_964637045.1 uncultured Porticoccaceae bacterium
CCCACTGCAGGCGATAGTCGAGTTTGGGGGTCACCCGGGCGCGATAGCCCAGGCGCAGGTCCCTGTCCACCCGGCGGGCGTCCAGGGAAGCCACCAGCGGCTGCCCAGCCACCACCAGGGGTTGGAGAAAATCCTCGTTCTGGCGGGCATCCCCCCGGGCGACAAACCAGGACAGCTGGCGGGTTGGGCTGAACTGGTAGCTGCCGTCGACACTGACGCGGCTGAACTCGTTGTCCGGCCCGGTATCCAGGGTGCGCACCGGTGCCGCCAGGTTGATGGGATTCTGGTAGCTGAGAAAGCGGGCGTCGTTGCTGAAACTGGAGTAGTACCAAGCGGTGTTTACCCGCCACCCCTCCCCCAGGTACTGGGCCCCCAGGTCCAGGGTGTCGTGGCGCTGGTCGATGGGCGCCGCCAGCAGTGCGGCGTCGCCAAAGCGCTCGCTGGCGCCGAGGATGCGGCTGCCCTCTTTCAGGTCCCGCCCCAGATCTGCCCTCAGTCGCCAAGCCCCCAGTTGGCGCTGCAGTTCCAGGTTGCCGGATTCGCGGCGCACCCCGGCATCACCGCGGAAGCGCTCTGCGCCGGCCGCGCCGCCGTAGCCGGGTGGCAGGACCAAGTCGGTGCCCCGGGTGGGGAACACCGTGGTGTAGTCCTCCCGGGACAGGGATTCGAAGTGGCGGTAGTCAAAACCAATTTGGTATTCCCCCTGGCGGCGGTAGTCGGCGTCCAGGGCCAGGCCGGGAAGGCTGGATTCCGCCACCAGGCGGGCGGACCTGTAGGGGACCAGGGCATCGCGCCAGGTGATGCCGAGGGCGCCGAGGCCGAACAGGGCGTCATCCCTCAGGGGCTCGCGGAACTCGCCAAAGCGGCCGTTGCCATGGCTGGCGGCACCCGCCCCCAGCTCCAGCCAGGCCCTGACGTCCTCCCCTTGCCCGGCCGAGGCGGCCAATGGCACCAGGGCGAGGCTGACAATAAGGGCTTTGATGCCACTCCTATCGGTCATACGGGCCTCTCCTAGCGCCTGAAGGTGGAATTGGCGGGCTGGTTGCCGCCGTGCACCTGGCTGTGACAGTTGGTGCAGGACTGGCCGATGATATTGATATCCCGCTGCATCAGCCGCGCGGAATCGTACACCGTGCCCGGGTGGCGGGAAGCGATATGGCACTGCTGGCAGAGCATGGGCTGGCGGGCCTTGAGCAGGTGGTCGTTGACCGAGGCGTGGGGCAGGTGGCAGTGGCCGCAGTCGTCCTGTACCGGCTCGTGTTCGAACAGGAAGGGACCCCGCTTGTCGGCGTGGCACTGGTAGCAGGTGTCGTTGAGGGTGGCCGCGGTGAGGTCGTTGAGGGCGCTGCCACCGTGGGGGGCGTGGCAGTCGCTGCACTGCACCTGACCCTCCTTCAGGGGGTGGCGGGAGAACGTCATCTGCTCCATTTTCTCCCGCTGGTGGCAGCTGGTGCAGACCTGGAACTGACCGCCCCGCTCCTGAACCGGATCGCTGGCGGTGTGAATGCTGTGGCAGCTGGCGCAGCCCACCCCGGCGGCACTGTGTTCACCGAAGGCCCAATGGCTGGTGGCGCCGTCACTGTGGCAGGACAGGCAGGCGCTATCCCCGCCAGTGCCGTCATCGGCGCCCTCGGTCCCTGTTCCCTTGGGGAAGGTGATGGTGGGCGGGTTGCGGGGCCCTGCGGCGTGCTCGGCACTGGGGCCGTGGCAGGAGATACAGCCGACGGTGGCCTGGCTGCCCCTGGGGTCAGGTCCCAGGCCGTGGGCGCGGTGGCTGCTGCTCCCCGCTGCCAGCTGGCTGTGGCACATCAGGCAACTTTCATTGCCGGGGGCAGAGCCGGTTTGGGGGCTGTCCGCCGCAACCCACTCCGGGACAGTCAAGAGGGCGGTCATCACCAGGATGCCGATGGCGACACCCGCCGCCAGCCACTGTCTACTGCGCTGATGGACCGTCATTGTCGTTACTCCGCCAGGTCGCCGATCCGATAGGCCTCGAGCATCTCCCAGGCCATGGGGCTGTGGTCGCGGCCGTAGCCCTTGGTGCGCATGCCCTCGGTGGCCTCCTGGCCGCACCAGGCAGCCAGAATCGCCGGCGGGGTCGGGTGCTTCGGCAGGTAGGGGGTGAGGTCGTAGACTCCCCCCGCGATAGCGGCCCAGCAATCGTCCGCGCTGGCGTGGGCGGCAACCTCCTCCAGGGTGAAGGTGGCGGTGGCCTGCTCCCCGGCCGGACTGTCGGTGGCCATCACCTGCACCGCGAGCAGGGTGGCGATGCTGGACCAGAAGGCAATAAAGGCGGAATAACAGAGCTTTTTCATAACAGGTTGAACTCCTCACTGTGAAAACGGGCGCGGGGTAGTCCGGCCCCCAGCACCACCTGGCGGGCCAGGTCGAGCAGGGGGGTGGGGCCGCAGACATAGACCTGGCGACTGCTGACGTCCGGGCAGTGGTAGCGCACAAAGTCGCCGTCCAGGGGGCCGTCCCGGTAAAAGTAGTGCAGGGTGATGACAAAACCGGGAATCGTCGCCGCCAGCCGGGTCAATTCCTCGCCAAACAGGGTGCGGGCCTGGTCCTGGACGCAGTAGATCAGCTGAATGTTCACCGCCCTGCCCCGCTGCGCCAGGGCGCGGGTGCGGGCGAGGAAGGGGGTGATGCCAATGCCGCCGGCGATCCACAGCTCAGGGGCATCGTCGCGATCCGGGAAGAAGGCCCCATAGGGGCCGGTGATCCGCACCTCAGTGCCGGTGGCAATGGTCTGGATGGCCCGGCTGGCGCCGCCGAGATCCTTGATGGCGATGCGCAACACGGGTTCACCTGGTGCCGAGGACAGGGTGTAGGGGTGCTCTTCTCCGCAGCCCGCAGCCAGCTCCGGGTCGAGGGGGCTGAGGTAGACGAACTGCCCAGCCTGATAGCTCAACGCCCTGCCCTCCGGGACCAGGCTCAACTCCACCACATTGTTGGCGGGCCTCGCCACCTCCGCCACCCGGTAGCGGTATCGATTGGCGCGGCGGGACAACACCAGGCCGTAGCCCAGGGCCGCCAGGGCTGCAGCGGCCAGGGTCACCCACATCAGGGTGTCCCAGGGCTCGGGAAGGGTGCGCGCCAGCATAAAGGTATGGGCCAGGGCCAGCACCGCGGCCACCCCCGACAGCCGGTGCAGCCACTTC
Source organism: uncultured Porticoccaceae bacterium (assembly GCA_964637045.1). Classification (GTDB taxonomy): domain Bacteria; phylum Pseudomonadota; class Gammaproteobacteria; order Pseudomonadales; family Porticoccaceae; genus CAYXXZ01. The sequence goes on from CAZWUP010000196.1 coordinate 3,165, forward strand.
CAGCGCTGGTAGTGGGGGCGGCCGAAAAAGGCGAAGCTGGGGGCCAGGAAGGCCATCATCGCCAGCAGCGCGCCCCAGCCCAGCCAGGTGGCGGTGCCGCCAGATTTCGGCAGCAATACCGCCACCCCGGCGGCCAGGGAGATGTCCGTTGCCGCCAGGGCCAGCAGCAGGGGGTGGGCCAGCAGCAGCAGGAACGCCCAGGCGCCGAGCAGGTGATGGGTCTGCCACAGGGTGGTAAGGCCGCCAAACACCCGGTCGAAGCCGGGAATGCGGAAACTCACGATGGCGGCCACCAGGAACATCCCCAGGCCGCCGATGGCGGTCAGGCGGCCCAGACTGCTGAGCGCGGCGGCGCCGTTGCGAAAACTGCCCTCCGGCAGGGCAATGGCAGCGGCCAGCAGGGGCATCAACGCCAATACCCAGAGCAGGGCGCGGGCGATCATTGTCTTGGTCATCGTCAGCAGTCGGTTGGCAAGTCCACACTGATGCTACGGGTTTTCCCCCCAGTATCAAGTCTATTTCAGCTTTGTTCGATAATGCCTGCCAGTCGCCGGCGTCCTTCTTGATCCAGCGCAAGCTCCGCCAGGGTCAGGTACAGGGCGCAATTTGCCGCTGATGCGTGCGCACCAGGGCCGGCGGCAAACCGCAGCGCGCCGCTGGCGCAGGTCTCCAGCCAGGCCATCTGGGCCCGCTCCGCAGCCAGCTCGGCGGCTTTCAGCTGGTTGTAACAAGCCCCATCAAAGGTGGCAACAGTCTGCTCCCGGTACCAGCGCCGACCCTGGCGCAGGGGAGTGACCAGCCCGGCCGACCATTGGCGGGCGCCGTCGAGCAGGGCGGCAAAGCCTTCCGGCTCGACCGCCCCCCGGCTTCTTCCCAGCCAGCAGCAAAATAGGACCATCACCACGTCCAGGCCGGCGTTGTCCTGCAACCACAGGCAGGCTTGCGCCACCCCTGGGCGGCCGTAGAGATCGGTTGCGAACGGCCAGAATTCCTGCGGGCGGGCCACGGGAAGCCCCTCAGCGCCGCCAGAACATGGGGGTAAAAAGCACCAGCACGGTAAAGATTTCCAGGCGGCCGAGAATCATGGCGGCGGAGAGTATCCATTTCACGAAAGTACTCATATCGCCAAAGTGGGACGCGACGTCCCCCAGCCCCGGGCCCATGTTGTTGAGGGTTGCTGCCGTGGCGGACCAGGCGGTGACATAATCCAGGCCCGCCGCCAGCAGCAGCAGCACAATGCTGTAGTAGACCACCAGGTAGATGCCGAAAAAGGCCCATACCGCATCCGTGACCCGGGTGGGTACCGCCCAATTGCCCATTTTCATGGAGAAAACCCCGTTGGGGTGCACCAGGCGGGAGATCTCCCGCAATACCTGCTTGGCCATGATCACCATGCGGCCCATTTTCACGCCGCCGGTGGTGGAGCCAACACAGCCGCCGAAGAAGGACATCACCAGGAGGAAAAACGGCAGAAAACTGGGCCAGGCGCTGAAGTTGTCGGTGGCGAAGCCGGTGGTGGTCATGATCGACACCAGCTGGAAGGTGCCGTGGATCAGGCTGTCGCCGAGACCGTACTGGCTGTTGAGGTAGAGATAGCCGCAGACCAGAGCCGAGCCGCCGAGGGTCACCAGCAGAAAAGCCTTGGCCTCCGGGTTGCGCCAGTAGTGAAAGACACTGCCGCGAATCCAGGCGTAGTAGTGCAGCCCGAAGCTCAGGGACGAGATAACCATGAAAAAGATGCAGAGGCTGTAAATCAGCTTGCTCTGGTAGTAGCCGATACTGGCGTCGTAGTTGGCAAAGCCGCCGGTGGCGATGGTGGAAAAGCTGTGGGTCAGGGCGTCGAAGAAGGTCATGCCGGCCAGCCAGTAGGCCAGGGTGCAGACGATGTTGAGGGCCACATAGATGATAAACAGGGCCTTGACGGTCTCGGCGATCCGCGGCGTCATCTTGCTTTCCTTGGAGGGCCCGACGTTTTCGGTGCGGTACAGCTGCATGCCGCCGATGCCCAGCAGAGGCATGATGGCCACCGCGATCACGATAATGCCGATACCGCCGAGAAAGTGGAGCTGCTGGCGGTAATACAAGATGGACTTGGGCAGTTGATCGAGCCCCGTCATCACCGTGGCCCCCGTGGTGGTGATGGCGGAGACCGACTCAAACAGGGCGTCGGCGAAGGTGAGATGCGCCTCCGACACCAGCATCAGCGGCAGGGTGCCGGTGACGCTCAGCACCACCCAGAACAGCACGGTGATGATAAAGCCGTCCCGGTTGCGCAGTTCGTTGAGGGTGCGACTGTAGGGCAGCCACATCAGCAAACCCAGGGAAAAGGTCAGGGCAAAGGACAAAAAGAAGGCCTGGGCGGTGTGCTCCTGGTAGATCACCGACACCACGATGGGAAACAGCAGGGTAATGCTGAACAGCATCAGAAACAGGCCGAGAATTTT
>CAZWUP010000197.1:0-5570 GCA_964637045.1 uncultured Porticoccaceae bacterium
AGCGACCAGACCCTCTTCACCCTGTCCATCACCCAGCCGCTGTTCGACCTGCCCGCCTGGTACGACCACAAGCAGGGCAGAACGGTGAGCGAGCAGGCCCGCCTGCAGTACGCCGCCGACCAGCAGGATCTGATCCTGCGGGTTTCCGACGCCTACTTCAGCGTGCTCAATGCCAGCGAAAACCTCAACAGCGCCATCGCCGAGGAGCAGGCCATCGCCCGCCAGCTGGAGCAGACCCGGCAGCGCTACGAGGTGGGCCTGCTGCCCATCACCGATGTCCACGAAGCCCAGGCCGCCTATGACGACGCCAAGGTCAATGTGCTGGTACTCCAGGGCGTCCTGAAAATCGCCTTCGAGGGCCTGGAGGTGTTGACCGGCCAGCCCCACGCCGTGCTCGCAGGGCTCAAGGACGACTTCCCGGTAACCCGGCCGGATGCCAGCCGGGAAGACTGGGTCAAGTCGGCGCTGGAAAACAACCTCCAGCTCAAGGTGTCCCGCCTCGGCCGCGACGCCGCCCGCCACAACGCCGACGCCCGCAAATATGAACACCTGCCCACCCTTTCCGGCAGTTATTCCTATCAGGATCTGGACCAGGACAGCACCTTCAGCGGCGTCTCGGGTTTTGGCGGCAATGTCGAGCGGATTCCCAGCAGCAGGTCCACCGTCGAGTCCGAGGTGCAGACCGTTGCCATTCACCTGAATGTGCCGATCTTTACCGGCGGTGCCGTCAGCGCCCAGCGCCGGCAGGCCAACCAGCAGTTTATCCAGGCGGAGGAAACCGCCAATTACGTGATGCGCAGCACCACCCAGCTGGCCCGCTCGGCCCACGAGAGCGTGGTCACCACGGCGGCCACGGTAGAGGCCAGGCGACAGGCCATCACCTCGGCGGAAAGCGCCCTGGAGGCCACCCGCGCCGGCTATGAGGTGGGCACCCGCAATATCGTCGACGTGCTGTTTGCCGAACGCACCCTCTACCAGGCCAAGCGCAACTACGCCAACGCCCGCTACAACCATATCACCAGTGGCCTCAATCTGAAGCTGGCCGCCGGCCAACTGAGCCCCGACGACCTCTACCAGCTCAATGCCTGGCTGGATCCATCCCTGGTGATTGCCCCAGTAGTTCCGCAATAATCACCAGCAGCCTGGCCATGGCCCCGCGATTGGCCACCACCACTTGGTGGGCGGCCAGGCCCCTGGTGCGACGCAACTCGCCATCCCCCAGCAAGTGAATGACCGCCGCGGCGAGTTCGTTGCCGTCGCGGCAAATCTCCAGCCCCCCCGCCTCCAGCAGCAACGCCGAGACCTCGGCAAAATTGAACAGCTGGGGGCCGGACAGGATGGCAACCTGCCAGGCCGCGGGCTCCAGTAAATTGTGGCCGCCGGAGGGCACCAGACTGCCCCCTACGAAGGCCAGGTCACAGGCGCCAAAAAATACCGGCAGCTCCCCCATGGTGTCCCCCAGCAAGACCTGACAGTGGTCCGGGGGCAGGCCCGAGCTGCGCCGCGCCACCCGAAAACCTTTGCTGGCGCACAGCGCCGCCACCTGATCAAAGCGGTCCGGATGGCGCGGCACCAGCACCAGCAGGGTGTCGGGACGGTCGGCGAGCACCGCCGCAAACGCCGCCAGGACAATCTCATCTTCCCCCCTGTGGGTGCTGGCCGCCAGCCACACCGGTCGCCCCGCGGCTCCCCGCCACTGGGCGCCGAGCTCAGCCGCCTGGCGCCGCTGGCTGTCACTCAGCTCCAGATCAAATTTGATATTGCCGGTGACCCGCAGCTGGTCCGGGCGCAGCCCGAGATCGAGAAAGCGCTGGCCGTCGTCCCCGTGTTGCGCGGCCACCGCCGACAAGCTGGCCAGCATGGGGGCGGTCAGGCTGCGGAACCGCCGGTAACCGGCGGCGGATTTCGCCGACATCCTGGCATTGGCCACCACCACCGGAATACCCAGTCGCTGACAGCGGTGCACCAGATTGGTCCACAGCTCGGTTTCCATGACAATCAGCAGCGCCGGGTGCACCCGGCGCAGAAAGCGCGCCACCGAACCCGGCAGGTCGTAGGGGGCGTAGCTGTGGTGGACGCTGTCGCCGAAGATGGCGACAACCCGGTCGGACCCGGTGGGCGTGGTGGTGGTCACCGCCAGCAGGTAGTCCGGATAGCGCTGCTGGAGCTGCCTGATGAGGGGTGCCGCGGCCACGGTTTCCCCCACCGACACCGCGTGCACCCAGATCACCCGCCGGGATGCCGGAATTGGCGGCACCCAGCCAAAGCGCTGCCGCCAGCGCTGCCGGTAACCGGGCACCCGGCGGCCCCGCCACCACAGGCGCAGGCAGATAAAAGGTGTGAGCAAGTAAAAGATGGCGCTGTAAAGGATTCGTGCCGGCATGGTTACCCCCGGGGCAGCATAACCACGGCCGGCAGGCAGCGCAAAGTGTTTATCCCCGGGTGCCGGTTTCGGCACTTTGACACCGTCAGCTATACTGGCGTCCCCCGCCCGTCCTACGGAGCCAGCGCCAACGATGACCAGACACCACCTTGACGCAGTAATTATCGGCGGCGGTATCGCCGGCCTGTGGCTGCTCAACCGGCTCTGCAACCGGGGTTACAACGCCATTCTGCTGGAGAACCGCGCCCTCGGCAGCCACCAGACCGTCGCCAGCCAGGGCATGATCCACGGCGGCATCAAGTACACCCTGAGCGGCGCCCTGACCGGCGCCTCCGAGGCCATCGCCGATATGCCCGACCACTGGCGGGCCTGCCTGCGGGGCGAAGGGGATGTGGACATCAGCGCCGCGCGTATCCTCAGCGATCACTTTTACCTGTGGTCCACCGCCAACCTCAGGTCCAGGCTGGGGGGCTTTCTCGCCAGCAAGGCCACCCGGGGCCGGGTGGAGAAGGTCGCCCGGGATGAACTGCCGCCCATCTTTGCCAACCGGGAATTTCGCGGCTCTCTGTACCGCTTGGTGGATATGGTGATGGACACCCCCAGCCTCCTGCGGGCCCTGGCGGACAATTACCGGGAGCGGATCTTCGCCACCGACGGCTGCCACTGCCGCTGGCGCTCCGCCGCGGACGGGACCCAGACCCTGGCGATAACCCGCGGCGCCGCCTCCTTTGAGCTGGAGACCGGGGCCTTTGTTTTCACCGCCGGGCGGGGCAATGGCGAGCTGCTGGCCGCGGTGGCGGCCACCGCCCCCGCCATGCAGATCCGCCCTCTCCACCAGGTAATGGTGCACCACCGCCACCCCCACCCCTTCTACGGCCACTGCGTGACCACCGACACCACCCCCAGGCTGACCATCTCCAGCCACCCCATGGCGGACGGCAGCCAGGTCTGGTACCTGGGGGGCACCCTGGCGGAAAAGGGGGTGGGCCAAACCCCGGACGAACTTATCGCCAGCGCCCGCCGGGAGCTGGACGCGCTGATGCCCTGGGTGGACCTGAGGGACGCCCGCTGGGCGACCCTGGCGGTGGATCGCGCCGAACCCCGCCAGCGCAATCTGGTGCGCCCGGACCAGGCCTTCGCCGCCTGGGCCAGCGGCCCCGCCAACGTCATCGCCGCCTGGCCCACCAAGCTGACCCTGACCCCCAACCTGGCGCAAACCGTGGAAGATCTGCTCACCGCCCGGGGCATACAGGCCAGCGAGGCAACGGCGCCAGAGCTGGCCTTGCCCAGCCCCCCCATCAGCCCCTCCCCCTGGCAGGAGGCCTTTGCCCGTGCTTCCTAAGCGGCGGCTGGGCAGCACCGACCTCGAGCCGAGTATTCTCGGCCTGGGTACCGTCAAGCTGGGTCGCGACCAGGGGGTGAAATACCCCACCCCCTTTGCCATCCCCGACGACCGCCAGGCGGCGGACCTGCTGGCCCTGGCCCGCGACCTCGGCATCAACCTGCTGGACACCGCCCCCGCCTACGGCACCAGCGAGGAGCGCCTCGGCCGCCTGCTGCGGGGCCAGCGGCAGCAGTGGCTGATCTGCACCAAGGTGGGGGAGGAGTTTGACGGCCAGGCCTCCCATTTTGATTTCTCTCCCCAACACACCCGCTTCAGTGTCGAGCGCAGCCTGCGGCGGCTGGCCACGGACTACCTCGACCTGGTGCTGGTCCACTCCGACGGCAATGACTGCGCCATCGTCGAGCACAGCGGAACCCTGGCCACCCTGGCCAGTCTCAAACAGGAAGGCAAAATCCGCGCTTTTGGCATGTCCACCAAAACCCTGGCGGGGGGCTTGCTGGCGGCACAACACAGTGACTGCGTGATGGTGACCTGGAACCTGCAACATCGGGAGGAAGAGCCGGTGATCGACTACTGCCGGGACCACGGCGTGGGAGTGATCGTCAAGAAGGCTCTTGCCAGCGGCCACCTGGCGACGGATGGCGGCGATCCTGTGGGCCGCACCTTTACCCGGCTGTTTGCCCACCCGGGGGTGGCCAGCGCCATTATCGGCACCATCAATCCCCGGCACCTGAGGGCCAACGTAAATTCTGCGAACTGCGTCACAAAATCCTGAGACACCCCTCTGCAGGAGGAAAAAGTGCAGACTTTTTTAGCCGGCTTGCTATTATTGGCGACTTTTTGATCACTCCAGCCCTGGTCAGCTACCCTATGCGCACACTTGCCATCGCCCTGCTCTGCTCCCTCTTCAGCGTGTCTCTTTCGCTCCAGGCGCTGACCTTCCGCCTCACCGGCGACGAGGTGGTGGGGGACAACCTGGTTATCAAGACCAAGTACGAAGACACCTTTGTCGAACTGGGGCATATCTACGGCCTGGGCTTCCGGGAACTGATCCAGGCCAACCCCGACGTGCTGCCCTGGGTGCCGGGGGAGGGCACCGAGGTGACCCTGCCCCTGTCCTTTATCGTGCCGGTGGAAACCCGGGAGGCCATCGTCCTCAACCTGGCGGAATTCCGTGTCTATCACTTCCTGCCGGAGAAAAACACCGTGCGCACCTACGCCGTGGGCATAGGTCGCGAGGGCTGGCAGACCCCGGCAACGGAAACCCGGGTGACCTCCGTCACCAAGGACCCCAGCTGGACGCCGCCGGCGTCGATCCGCGCCGAGCACGCCGCCTACGGGGATATCCTGCCCCGGGTGGTGCCACCGGGACCGGACAATCCCCTCGGCCACTACGCGGTCAGGCTCTCACTGCCCAGCTATTTGTTCCACGGCAGCAACAAGAGGGTGGGCATCGGCATGCGGGTCAGCCACGGCTGCGTGCGCCTCTACGACGGCGACATCGAAGAGTTGGCCTATTCCGCCAAGCCGGGGACCCCGGTGCGCATCATCAACGAGCCGGTGAAGGCCGGCTGGCGCAAGAACAGGCTCTACCTGGAAGTCCATCCCCAGCTGGAGGAGGACAAGGGCACCGCCATCAACTATGAAGCCATTGTCGGCAACGCCCTGGCCCGACGGCCCAACCAGGCGGTAGCCGTGGATTGGCAGAAAGTGGAGGACGCCGCCCGGCGCAAGAGCGGCATTCCGGTGGATATTACCGCCGACTGAGCCCTGGCGATGTCGCCAACAACATCGAGTAGGGTGAGGCGTCACCGCCTCATCCCTCTCACAGAACCGTACATA
>CAZWUP010000198.1:0-5556 GCA_964637045.1 uncultured Porticoccaceae bacterium
TCGATGACCACCACCTCCACATCCGCCGTCCCCATCTCGTAGACTCCGAGCTTTTTCGCCGCCGCATAGGACAGGTCGATCACCCGGTCGTCGTGAAAGGGGCCCCGGTCATTGACCCGGACAATGGCGCTGCGGCCGTTGTTCAGGTTGGTGACCTTCACATAGCAGGGGATGGGCAATGTCTTGTGGGCGGCGGTCATGGCGTACATGTTGTAGGGTTCGCCGTTGGAGGTGGTGCGCCCGTGAAACTTGGTGCCGTACCAGGAGGCCTTGCCCCGCGCCCGGTAGTTTTTGAAACTGGGCAGCACATGGTACTGCTTGCCCAGCACCACATAGGGGCTTTTGTTGCCGGCCTTGGTGATGGGTTCATGGCGGGGCACGGCGTCGGGTATGGCGCTGACGTCGATCTCCCGGGGGGGCGGGCCATCGCGGACATCGCCGCCACAGGACGCCAGCACCAGGGCGACAAGGACGACAACGAGGCGCCGCAACCTAGCCACCACCCACCCGCTTGCGGATCAGCTCACTGAGCTCGAACACCGCCATGGCGTAGCGGTGGCTGTGGTTGTATCTGGTGATGGTGTAGAAGTTGTCAAAGCCCAGCCAGTACTCCACCCCCCCTTCTACCTCGAGTTCCATGGGCATGGCGGTCAGGGCGGGGTCGAACTCCGCCACCGCGGTGAGCCCATCCCGCTGGTGCTGGGCCAGGGTGGTGGCGGGTTTTTCCAGCTTGTTGAGGATATCGGAGGTGTAGCCCGCAGCTGCCCTGGCCCTGGCGGCCACCGGCTTGCCAGTCTGCCAGCCGTGGTGCACAAAGTAATTGGCGACGCTGGCGATGGCGTCCTCGGGGTTGTTCCAGATGTCGTTGAAACCGTCGCCGTCGTAGTCGGCGGAATAGTTGCGGTAGCTGCTGGGCATAAACTGACCGTAGCCCATGGCGCCGGCGTAGGATCCCTTGAGACCCAGGGGATCCTGGTTTTGCTCCTTGGTGAGCAGCAGAAAGTTTTCCAGCTCACTGGTGAAAAAGGGGCTGCGCTTGGGGTAGTCGAAGGCCAGGGTGGTGAGGGCGTCAATGACCCGGTAACTGCCGGTATTGCGGCCATAGTTGGTCTCCACCCCGATGATGGCGACAATAACCGCCGGGTCCACCCCGTACTGCCGGTCCACCTGCTCGAGCACCTTTTTGTGCTGGCGCCAGAACTCCGCGCCCCAGTCGATGCGCTTCTCCTGAATAAAGATCTTGCGGTACTCGTGCCAGGGCTTGACCTTTTCCGCCGGCCGGTTCATGGCGTCGATGATGCCCTGTTTGCGCTCGGCGCTGGCCATCAGGGCCAGCACCTCGGCGCGGTCATAACCGTGGTCGGCGACCATTTTGTCGGCAAAGGCCTGGGCCAGAGGGTGGTCCCGGTAGCCGCTGGCGAGCGAGGAACTGCTGAAGCCCCCCAGGGACAGGAGGACGGCGGGGACCAGCCAAAATTTACCCATAACTGGTGAATCCTTTAACTTCATAAACGTTTCTTTTCCGTGCTGATGGACATCAGCATACCAAACCCCAGCAACAAGGTCACAATGGCGGTGCCGCCGTAGCTGACAAAGGGCAGGGGCACCCCCACCACCGGCAGGATGCCGGACACCATACCCATATTGACGAACACATAGACAAAGAAAATCAGGGTAATACTCCCCGCCAGCAGGCGGCCGAACATGGTTTGGGCGTTGATGCTGATCATCACTCCCCGGCCGACGATCAGCAGGTACAGCGCCAACAACACCAGCACCCCCACCAGGCCGAACTCCTCGGCGAGCACGGCGATGATGAAGTCGGTATGGCTCTCCGGCAAGAAATCCAGGCGCGACTGGGTGCCCTGGCTCCAGCCCTTGCCTTGCAACCCTCCGGAGCCGATGGCGGTGGTGGACTGGATGATGTTCCAGCCCGCGCCCAGCTTGTCCGCCTGAGGGTCCAGCAGGGTCAGAATGCGGGTTTTCTGGTAGTCGTGGAGAAAGAACATCCAGAACGGCGGCGCCACCGCCAGCAGCGCGAGGATGGCGCCAAAAATGTACTTTTTCTCCAGTCCCGCGAGAAACACGACAAAAAATCCTGCGCTGAAGATCAGCAGCGCCGTGCCCAGGTCCGGCTGCATCCCCACCAGCACCGCGGGCACCATCAGAATCACCAGGGCGATGGCCAGCTGGCGAAAGCTGGGGGGCAAATGCCGGGTACCCAGGTAACTGGCCAGCATCAGGGGGCAGGCGATCTTGAGAATTTCCGAGGGCTGGAAGCGAAACAAGCCGAGGTCGAGCCAGCGCTGGGCACCCTTGGCGCCGGTGCCGACAAACTCCACCGCCACCAGCAACAGGACACCGATGACATAGGGCACCACAGCCCAGCGCACCAGGAACCTGGGATTGAACTGGGCCGCCACCATCATCCCCACCAGCCCCAGCGCCATGAATACCCCCTGGCGCTCGACATAGTGGCGGTCGTGACCGCTGGCTCCATAAAGAACGAACAGGCCCGCGCCACAACAGAGCAACAGCAGCAACAGCAGGGGCAGATCCAGATGAATACGCTGCCAGCCGCGGGAGCCGTAGACGCCAAAATTCTCCGGCCGCATGCGGCGAACGAATTCACTGTCCTGCATGCTGCTCTCCCTGGGGCTCAGTTTTCAGGGCCATAAAGCTGTCAAATACCGTCCGCGCAATGGGTGCCGCGGTACTGCTGCCGTGTTCACCGTTTTCGACGATGATGCCGATGGCGACCTCGGGGTCTTCCACGGGGGCGAAGGCCACAAACAGGGCGTGGTCGCGGTTGCGCTTGGAAAGCTGGGCGGAATTGTAGCTCTCCCCCTGGCGGATACCCACCACCTGGGCGGTACCTGTCTTGCCGGCGATACTGTAGTCGAGGCCCTGGTTGATGATCTTGGCGGTGCCCCGCGGACCGTGCACCACATCCTTCATGGCGTCGATGACATAGTCCCAGTACCTGTCCTCCGCCTTTATCCGCCCCAGGGTCACGTGGTTCTGGTGGACATCGTCACCGACATCCCGCACCACCCGGGGCACGATCATATCGCCGCGGGCGGCCAGGCGGGCGGCCATCACCGCCAGCTGCAGGGGGGTGGCCAACATAAAGCCCTGGCCGATACTGGTGTTGACCGTATCCCCCGGGTACCAGGTAACCCCCTTGGCCCCCCGCTTCCAGTCCCGGGACGGCATCAAGCCACTGCGCTCCGAGGGCAGATCGATACCGGTTTTCTCCCCCAGACCGAACTTGCTGCCGTAAAAATGGAGCTCGTCGATCCCCATCTTGACCCCCGCAGTGTAAAAGTAGGTGTCGCAGGACTGGACAATAGCGGTGTGGAGATCCACCTTGCTGCCGTGGCCGCCCTTTTTCCAATCCCGGTATTTGTGGGTGTTGTTGGGCAGCCGGTAAAAGCCGGGATCGAAGATGGTGGATTCCGTGGTCATCACCCCGGTTTGCAGGGCCGCGAGGCCAAAGGATGGCTTGATGGTGGACCCCGGCGGATACTGGCCCTGGGTCACCCGGTCGAACAGGGGCCTGTCGTCGGAATGAAGCAGGGCGTTGTAATCCTTGGAACTGATGCCGGTTACGAACAGGTTGGCGTCAAACCCCGGCTTGCTGACCATGGCCAAAACCCCGCCGGAGCGCACATCCATCACCACCACCGCGCCCCGCTCCTCCCCCAGGGCCTCCCAGGCCACCTGCTGGAGACGGATATCCAGGTGCAGGTGCAGGTCCTTGCCCACATCGGGAGCGATCCGCTCCAGAAGGCGCATTACCCGGCCCCGGGCATTGGTCTCCACATACTCGTAGCCCACCTCGCCAAACAGCTGGTCCTCGTAGGATTTCTCGATACCTGTCTTGCCGATCACATAGGTGCCGCTGTAGCGGGCCGGGTCCAGGGTGGGCAGTTCCCGATCGTTGATGCGGCCCACATAACCCAGCACATGGGAGAGCAGCTCTCCGTGGGGGTAGTGGCGCACCAACTGGGCGGTGATTTCCACCCCCTGCAGGCGGTACTCGTTGACCGCCACAATACTTTGCTGCTCCTCGGAGAGATTGATCCGCAAAGGTACCGGCTCGTAGGGCTTGCGGCGGGCGATCTGGCGCTGAAAGCGCCGCAGTTCGTCGTCGTCCAGGTTCAGGAGGGCGTCGAGGTCCGCCAGCAGCTGGTCCAGATCGGGGCTGCGCTCCACCACGATGGACAGGGTAAAGCCCGCCTTGTTGTCCGCCAGCAGTACGCCGTTGCGATCGTAGATCAACCCCCGGGTGGGGGAGATGGGGCGCACGTGAACCCTGTTGTTTTCCGACTGGGTGGCAAAGTCCTCGTGGCGCACCACCTGCAGATAGTAGTAGCGCACCACCAGCACCAGGGTCAGCACCAGCACCCCCAGGGCGGCGACGGCAATGCGGATCAGGAAAAGGCGCTGTTCCCTGTGGGTATCCTTGAAGGCGGAGTCTTGCATAGGTTTGTGGCTGGGTCCTGGGCTTACCCTGACAATACAGGTGAACAATAGTGCCGGGGCCACCCCTGTCAGGGCGTCGGTCCGGGGCGACAGTCTACCAGCAATTGCCCGCCTCGAACGCCGGGGATATTGCCCCGGGTGGCCCAATATCATTAGAATATTTCAGCATTATGACAAAAACGGATTTTTTGAAAAAAATCTTGCGCCGATCAAAAAACGTATATACCCTGTATATAAGAGCTGATACGAAACACAATTTACGGCTCGAAATGACACACTGATCCACGGGGGTTGTAATGAAATTTGGTACTAAAGTATTGCTTTCCACTGCGCTGCTGCTGTCCGCTGCGGGGGCAAATGCCGGCAATGGCTTGTATGAAGTGGACGTCTCTGGTCTGCCCGGGCTGACCATCAAGGAGGGTGCCACCCTGTGGCAACCCACACCCCTTTATCCGCGCATGGCTCTGCGCCGCGGCCTGGAGGGCAAGGTGCTGGTGGAATACAGCGTCAACCCCCAGGGCAAGGCGGAAAACATCCGTATCCTGCAGTCGTCCCCCAGGGGCTTCTTCGACAAAGCCACGGTGCGCGCCCTGGAAAGCGCCAGCTTTGGGGTTGCCTATCAGGATGGCCAGGCGGCTGTCGCCGACGGCTTGAAAAAGCGCTTTATCTACCGCATTGAAACCGACGCCAGCGGCCAGGAGCGCCTGCAGGTTTCGGTTAACTGACGGCTTTCGCTTCAGGGGAGGACGGGGCCTCGGCGGCCTCCTCTTCCTGCTGGTGCTGATCGATAAAGCGGCGGATAAACAAGCGCATTTCCCGCGCCGCGGTGGTGTCCAACTGTTCGCAGAGGTCAACGAAGGCCTTCCGCTCCTCCTTGCTGATGCGAATAATGAACTGGGAGTCTTTTTTCTTGACGCCCTTTTTCTTCTTCTCGCCCATGGTCTGTTCCCGCGCACTAAAGAGCGCAGAGTATAGCCCACAGCCAAACGTATATACAAACCGCGGGAGGGCGAATCGAGTAGGGTGAGGCGTCACCGCCTCATCCCTCTCACAGAACCGTACATACGG
>CAZWUP010000199.1:0-5538 GCA_964637045.1 uncultured Porticoccaceae bacterium
GTGGCCTCGGGCTACGCCGCGGTGTGGGCCACGGAGAACACCCGGGAGGCCCTGTTCGATGCCATGCAGCGCAAGGAGACCTACGCCACCACCGGGCCGCGGATAACGGTGCGCTTCTTTGGCGGCTGGGATTACGCCCACCACGACCACCTGCGCCCCGACTACGCCGCCATCGGCTACGCCAGGGGGGTGCCCATGGGGGGTGACCTCAGCCAAGCCCCCGAGGGTACAGCCCCCAGCTTTCTGGTGGTGGCTGCCCGCGACCCCATGGGCGCCAACCTGGACCGGGTGCAGATCATCAAGGGCTGGCTGGAGGAGGACGGCAAGGCCCGGGAGCAGATCTACGAGGTGGCCCTGTCGGACAACCGGCAACCGGACCCCGCCACCGGCAGGGCCCCGGCCCTGAGGTCCACCGTGGATGTAAAGACCGCCAGCTATACCAACAGCATCGGCGCCGCCGAGCTGAGCTCGGTGTGGACCGACCCGGACTTTGACCCCACCCAGCGGGCCTTCTATTACGTGCGGGTGCTGGAAATCCCCACTCCCCGCTGGACCACCTACGACGCCGCCTTTTACGGCACCACATTGCCGGATAACTTCCCTGCGGAAATCCAGGAGCGGGCCTACACCTCCCCCATCTGGTACACCCCCGGCCCCTGACAACTGAGAACCTATGACTGCTCTGTTAAAGCAACCCCTGCTCCACTTCCTTGCCCTGGGCGCCCTGCTGTTTGCCGCTTTCACCGCCCTCGACGGCGGCGCCCCGACGGATGATACCAAGCTGGTGGTAATCGACGACGCTGCTGTCCTGGAGTACGTCCAGTACCGCAACCGTGCCTTCAACGACCGCGCTGCGGCGGCCTTTGTCGCCCAGCTGAGCACCGCGGAGCGGGAGGCCCTGGTGCAACGCATGGTGCGGGAGGAGGTGCTCTACCGGGAGGCCAGACGCCTCAACCTGGACCGGGAGGACTATGTGATCAAGCAGCGCCTGGTGCAGAAGATGGAATACCTCACCCGTGGCTTTGGCGCAGTCTCCGGCGACCTCAGCGAGGCGGACGTGGCCGCCTACTACGCGGCCAACGGTGAACGCTACCGGGAACCCCCGGGGGCCACCTTCACCCATGTCTTTGTGAGCAACAGCCGCGGCCCAGCTGGCGAGGCACAGGCCCTAGCCCTGCTGGAGCGCCTCAACGGCGAGGGGGTTCCCTTCAGTCGGGCCACCGCCCACGGGGACCGCTTTCGCTACCACAGCAACTATGTGGAGCGCAGTCGGGATTTCATCGCCTCCCACTTCGACACCGCCTTCACTGAGAGTCTTTTCGCCCTGGAACCCGGCACCGGCACCTGGCAGGGGCCCATTGCCTCCCCCCACGGTTGGCACCTGGTGCAGCTGGCAATCACCAGCCCGGGGGGGCTGCCGCCCCTGGCGGCAATCCGCGAGCGGGTTGCAGAGGACGCCCGGGCCGCCCGCCTCCAGCAGACCAGCGATAAAGCGGTGGCCGCCATAGTCGCCAACTACCGGGTGGAACTGCCCGCAAGGGCCACCACAACCCCAACCGGTGGCTGACCATGATCAGATACCTAACCCTGCTGCTCGCCACCCTTCTCCTCCCCCTCGGCCACGCCTGGGGCCACGACGCCCGCCCCGTCTATGTGGAAATCCACGAATGGCAGCCGGGCACCTTTGCCGCCCACTGGAAAGTGCCGGTGTCGGTGCCGGCCTTCGCCCTGCCCGCCCTGGCCATGCCCGGCAACTGCCGCCCCCAAGGCGAGACCCTGTCCGGCCAGGCCGGCGACGCCTGGACTGCCCACCAGGTCTACCTCTGCCCCAAGGGCCTGGCTGGCCGCGAACTGGTGCTTCACTACCCCAACAACAACCCCTCCCTGAGCGCCCTGTTCCGCGTCAGCCTGGCGGACGGCGCAGTACATACCCGGGTGCTCAACCCGGGCCAGGACAGCTGGCGAGTGCCGGAGACGGAAACCCTGTGGCGGGTGGCCGTGGACTACGGCCGCCTGGGGGTGGAACACATCTTCGCCGGCCTCGACCACCTGTTGTTCGTGGCCTGCCTGGTGTTCATCGCCCGCACCCCGAGGCGGATCCTGATCACCATCACCGGCTTCACCCTTGCCCATTCCCTGACCCTGGCCCTGTCCACCCTGGGTCTGGTGCGCCTGCCCATCCCCCCGGTGGAGGCGGTGATCGCCCTGTCCATCGTCTTTCTTGCCCACGAGATCGCGGTGGCCAACCACCATTCCTGGACCTGGCGCTACCCGGTGGCGGTGTCGAGCTCCTTTGGCCTGCTCCACGGCTTTGGCTTTGCCGCCGTCCTCGGCGACATTGGCCTGCCCCAGAGTGCAGTGCCCGCCGCCTTGCTGTTTTTCAATCTGGGGGTCGAACTGGGGCAGCTGCTGTTTATTGCCGCCCTGGCCCTGGTGGCGATAAGCGCCGGCCGACTGGTGGGCGGTGGCCACCGCAGGCTGCTGGACCACAGACGCACCGCTCAGGCCGGCGGCTATGTGATCGGCACCCTGGCCAGCTATTGGCTGATCGCACGCATCGTCGCCTTCTAAGGCGCTGGCATGCCATCACAATTTAGCTGGGGGCCTGTGTGGCTTGAGGGGCGGATCGATGTTTATCAGGCGCAGACCGGGGGATCAACGCCGGGCGTCCTTTCGTCAGCCCAGCGCCTGGATACGGCCTGATCGAATTGCCCTGTGACTAGACGCTAAACCCCTCCCGGGTCAGGGGCAGGGTTCGCACCCGGTGTCCGGTGGCGGCAAAGATGGCGTTGCAAATGGCGGGCGCCACCGGGGGCAGTGCCGGTTCCCCCACCCCGGTTGGCGAGTAGTCACTGGCGACAAAGTGGACTTCCACCTGCGGCGCGTGGGGGATGCGCAGCAGCTGGTAGCTATCGAAATTTCCCTCCTGGATCCTGCCCTGCTCGATCCCCAGCTCCTGGGCCAGCATGGTGCTGTAGCCGTCGATCACCGAGCCCTGAACCTGGTTCTCGGCGCCGCTGAGGTTGACGATGGGGCCGATATCCCCGGCCACCACCACCTTGTGGACCCTGAGCTTGCGCGCGCTGTCCACACTCACTTCCGCCACCTCGGCAAAATGCCCCGCGTGGCTGAAGTGAAAGGCCAGGCCCAGGCCCCGGCCCTTGGCCAGGGTGCGGCCCCAGCCGGCCTTTTCCGCCGCCAGTTTGAGCACGGCGGCGGCGCGGCCGGTGTTGAGGGCAAACTCGTTCCCCTCATCGAGCCAGCGGGGCTCGCCCATGATGTCCAGCAGAAATTCCAGGTGATCCCGCTTCGCCGCCGTCGCCAGTTCGTGGATAAAACCCTGCACCGCAAAGGCGATGGCATTGGAGCGGGGCGCCCGCCAGGGGCCGGTGGGGGTCTGCATGGGCAGCAGGCTCTGGCTCAATCTGGCATTGGCCACCAGGGGAATGGGAAACTCGTTGGGGGCAATCTCGGCGCTGAGGGACGGCTGCTTGCCGTCGTGACTGACAGTGATAAAGTGATCCTCCCAGGCCACCAACCCACCCTTGGCGTCCACCGCACCGCGCAGGGCGTGGAAGCCCCCAGGGCGGTAAAAGTCGTGGCCCATGTCGTCCTCCCGGGTCCACACCAGCTTCACCGGCACCTTGGCCTGAGCGGCGATGGCCGCGGCTTCGCAGACATAGTCGTTGCGCAGGCGGCGGCCAAAACCGCCCCCCGCCCGCAACTGGTGTAGGGTTACTTGTTCAGCCGGGATGGCCAGCAACTTGGCCACGGTGGCCACCGCCCGGTCCGGGGTCTGGGTGGGGGCCCAGATTTCCACCCCATCGTCCCCCACCCAGGCGGTGGTGTTCTGGGGCTCCAGGGTGGCGTGGGCGACAAAGGGGTAGCTGTAAAACGCCTCCACCACGGTGGCACCGGCACTTGCCTTGGCCACATCGCCGCTGCCGGCCAGCACCACCGCTCCGGGCTGGGCACTAACCTCCCTGGCCCTGGCCTCCGTGCGACTCCAGCTGTCTGTCGATGCGGCGGACTCGTCCCAGTCAATCTGCAATTGCTTTTTGGCACTCAGGGCGGCCCAGGTGGAGGTGGCGACAATGGCCACCCCCGGCATCAACTCCGAGGGCTCGCCGTTGCCCTCCAGCACAAAGGCGTGGGTCACCCCGGGGAGCTTTTTGATGGCGTCCAGGTTGGCGCCGCGCACCCGGCCACCCACCGCCGGGCACTTGTCGAAGGTGGCGAAATGCATGCCGGGCACCACCTGGTCGATTCCGAACAGGGGCTTGCCGGTGACGATGGCGAGGTTGTCCACCCCGGACACCCGGGTGCCCAGCAGGCGGTAGTCGGCGGTCCTTTTGAGGGGGATGGTGGTGGCATCCGGCACCGGCAGGGCCGCTGCCGCCAGCGCCAGATCACCATAACCCAGGTGGCGGTTGCCGGCGCCGTGGCTGACCACCGACCCCGCCGTGGTCAGCTCGCTGCCGGGGACGCCCCACTGCCTGGCCGCCGCCTCCACCAGCATGGCCCGGGCCACGGCCCCGGCCTGGCGCAGGGTGTCCCAGGCCATGGGGATGGAGCGGGAGCCACCGGCCATCTGGTGCTGGTACACCTCGATATTGATGGGCGCCTCGCGGACCTCCACCTGCTGCCAGTCGGCGTCCAGCTCTTCCGCGACAATCATCGGCAAGGAGGTTTTTACCCCCTGACCAATTTCCGGCGCCCGGGCATAGATGATGATTTTGCCGTCCGGGCTGATCCGCAGGTAGGCGTTGGGGGCGAACTCTTCTCCGGCTGTTGACGGGTCGGCGGCCCGGGCAGGAGCCCCCAGCTGAAAGCCCAGAATCAAGCCGCCCCCCACCAGCCCGGCGATCTTCATAAAACCCCGGCGCCCCACCGCCAGGGCCTGGGCCCGCCGCGGGGTGAGGCCGATAAGGGTGTCGATATCGATGTCTCTGGCGGTACTGGGATCTGCTGTCCTCATCACACACCCCCTTCAGCGGTTGTTTTGGCCGCATCGTGGATCGCGGCGCGAATCCGCTGATAGGTGCCGCAGCGGCAGATATTGCCGGCCATGGCCTGGTCGATATCCGCATCCGTGGGCCTGGGCTTTTCCTTCAGCAAGGCGGCGGCGGACATCAGCTGGCCGGCCTGACAGTAGCCGCACTGGGGCACATCGTGGGCGATCCACGCGGTTTGCAGCGGGTGGAGTTGCTCCGCGCTGGTGGCCAGGCCTTCGATGGTGGTCACCTGCTGGCCCTGTGCCGCGGCAACCGGTGTCACACAGGAGCGCACCGGGGAACCGTTGAGATGTACCGTACAGGCGCCGCACTGGGCGATACCACAGCCGTACTTGGTGCCCACCAACCCCAGGCCGTCCCGCAGCACCCACAGCAGGGGCGTCGAGTCGTCGCTGACATCCACTTGCCGTCGCTTGCCGTTTACCGTCAATTCCATGATCAACACCCCTGTCTCTGTTATCGTCGACAATTTACACATAAGTCAGATTCAAGGGCTACACGGCGGTGGCGGCCGAGGGCAGAG
>CAZWUP010000200.1:0-5516 GCA_964637045.1 uncultured Porticoccaceae bacterium
CGGAGTAGATCTTGGCGTGGCCCCCGGACTGTTTGACGAAGCCGTAGACCATGCTCAGTCCCAGGCCGCTGCCCTTGCCCACCTGCTTGGTGGTAAAGAAAGGTTCAAAGGCTTGCCCGGCGATGTCCGCCGTCATGCCGGCGCCGGTGTCGGACACGGATACCAGCACATACTGGCCCGCGCTAACCTCGTGGTGAGCCCGGGCGTAGATATCGTCGAGCATGGCGTTGGCAGTTTCGATAGTGAGGCGGCCGCCCTCGGGCATGGCGTCCCGGGCGTTGATGGCCATGTTGAGCAGGGCGGATTCCAGCTGCCCCGGGTCCACCTCGCTGGCCCACAGGCCCCCGCCGCGCACCATCTCGATCTCGATGTTCTCGCTGAGGGTGCGGCGCAGCATGGGTTCCATGCCGGAAACCAGGCGATTGATATCCACCAGTTTGGGCTCCAGGGCCTGGCGGCGGGCGAAGGCCAGCAGGCGACTGGTGAGTTCGGCGCCGCGCTCGGCGGCGGTATTGGTCATTTCCGCCAGCATGCGCAGCTGCTGCTGGTCGGTGAGCTGCTCCTTGAGCAGCTCCGAGTTGCCGAGAATCACCGTCAGCAGGTTGTTGAAGTCGTGGGCCACGCCGCCGGTGAGCTGGCCCACGGCCTCCAGTTTTTGGGACTGGCGAAGGCGTTCCGTCAGCTCGCGGCGCTCGGTGACATCCAGCATGCTGCCCACCATGCGCACCGCCTCCCCCCCTGGGCCGCGGATCACAAAGCCCCGGTCGATCACCAGCAGGGGTTTGCCGTTGGCGTGGATAAAACGGTATTCCTGCTGCCAGTTGCTGGCGGTGCTGTCGATAACCCCGTGAATGCTGGCCAGCACCCGCTCCCTGTCCTCCGGGTGGATGCGGCTGGACCAGGACTCCGGGCCGGGTTCCAGGTGGGCGAGGGGATAGCCGAACAGGTGCTCCATGGCCTCGTTCCACCACACGGTATCACTGCTCAGGTCCCAGTCCCAGACCACGTCATTGGTGGCCCTGGCCACCAGGCGAAAGCGCTCCTGATTGATTCTGGCCTCGTTTTCAAAGGCCTTTCTCTGGGTGATGTCGCGCGCCACCGCCACCCAGTGGGTGCGCCTGCCATCGCCGTCGGTGAGGGGCACAATATCCAGCTCCAGCCAGAACTCTTCACCGCCCTTGGTGTAGTTGATGAGTTCAGCACGCACCGACTGGCCGGCCTCGAGGGCGGTGCGAATGCGGGCCAGTTCCCCGGCCTGGGTTTGCGGACCCTGGAGGATGCGCGGGGTACTGCCAATGGCCTCCGCGGGGCTGTAGCCGGTGCGCCGGGCAAAGGCGTCGTTGACATAGATGATCCTGGGGCCGTGGGGGGCAGCGATGGGGTCGGCCTCGGTAATCAGCAGGATATCGTTCTGGCGGGCAACGGCGGCCTCCAGCAGGCGCAACTGCTGGTCACGCTCCCGCTCCCGGGTCACATCCCGGAAGTAAACCGCCAGCCCCTCGGGGCCGGGGAAGGCGTCCACCTTGAACCAGGTCTCCAGCGGCGGGAAGTAACTGGTGAAGTGGACGCTGTCGCTGCTGGCGACTGCTTGCTCGTACTGGGTTTTAAAGGCCAGATGGGTGGCCGCGGGGAACTCCTGCCACACCGGCTGGCCCACCAGGTCTCGGGAGCGGCGGCGCAGCAGGCGCTCGGCCTGATGGTTGAGAAAGGCGAAGCAAAAATTTCCGTCCAGCAGGAAAAAGGCGTCGCTCATATTGGCGAGGGTGTTGTGCAGGCGCCGGGACAGGGACTCCGACTGCTCGCGGGCGGCCACCAATTCCGTCACCTCCTGGAATGCGCCGCGCACCGCGCAAATGCGGCCGTGGTCGTCGTACTCCGCTTCGCCGATACTGCGCACCCAGCGTCGGTTGCCCTTGCCGGTAACCAGCACCAGCTGCTCGTCGAAGGGCTCCCCGCGCTCCCTGCAGGCGGCGAACAGCTGGCGGATCCGGTCCCGGTACTCGGGGGCATAGAATTCGATGGCCTCGTCCACCGAGTGGAGGTGGCGATCCGCCTCGTGGATGGCGACGGTTTCCTCCGACCATTCCACCACGCCGCCCGCCAGGTCGACCCGCCAGCCCCCCAGGTGGGCGGCGTGGCCTGCAATTCGCTGCAGGCTGGTGGCGGCCGCGAGGCGGGCCTCGGCCTCGACCTCGGCACTGATGTCCTGCACCACCCCGGTCAGCACTCGCTGGCCGTCCCTTGCCGTCAGTTCGCCGATACCCCGCATGTGCAGGATGCTCCCGTCGGGGCGCAGGATCCGGTGGCGGAATTCGAAGTGGGTGTCCGGAGCCGCCACATAGGCGCGGAAATTGCGCATCGTGGCCTCCCGGTCATCGGGGTGCACCAGGGCCAGGTAAGCCTCCAGGTTGTTGGCAAAATCCTCCCTGGCAATGCCGAACATGGTGAACACACTGGCGGACCAATACAGCTCCAGGGTGTCGATATTCTGCTTCCAGACACCCAGCCCCAGCAGGCGCTGGGCGGTGCGCAGATTGGCCTCCCGCTCGCTGTCGAGCAGGGCCCGGTGTTCGGCCTCCAGGGCCACCAGCCGGGTCACATCCCTGGCGACCATCCACGCCGCCCTGCGGCCCGGATACTCCAGGGGCTGGGTGTTGACCTCCCCATGGATGATGGCCCCGGATTTCAGCCGGTGGCGGCGGATCCCGGCGGCGGCAGTGGTGTCCGCCAGCCGCGGGCCATCCCCGTCAAGGTCGATGTCGCCGAGGGTCATGGCCAGGAACTCGTCCCGGGAATAACCGTAGCGGCTGCAGGCGGCATTGTTGACGGCGAGAAATGCCAGGCTGTCCAGGTCGTATAGCCACATCGGGTCCGGGTGATTGGCAAACAGCAGGGCGGGGTCGAGGGTGACGCTCATGGCATAGTTCCGTCAGTAGTGGTGCCGGTTCGTGGCGGGGAGCAGCGCCGCCGGGGATTGCACCGTCACTCAACACGGGTTGGGGGTGGTTGCTGTGGTGCCGGGGGGTGGTGGCGCAGGCCGACATCGGCATCCGGGACAGGTGTTTGCAGGGGGCCTGCCGACACCACAGGCTGAACCGGATTCGCCAGTTGCACAAGAGTACACACCAGCGCCGCAGCGATGTCCAGCCTCGAGTTCGGGTGGCGCGGCGGGCTGTTCAAAATGCCGACTGACGGCTGATTGGTACTTGCACCTGGCCTGGGAGTTCCGTAACTTAGCGGCCATGCAGACACCCACATTCACCCTGGCCACAGATCTTGGCGCCGCCCTGCTGGCCAGGGGCTGGCAGGTTACCTGTGCCGAATCCTGTACCGGGGGCGGCATCGCCGCTGCCATCACCGACGTCGCCGGCAGCTCGGCCTGGTTTGGTGCCGGCTTTGTCACCTACTCCAACCGTCACAAGCAGCAGTTGCTGGGGGTCAGTCAGGCAAGCCTGGACAGCGATGGGGCCGTGAGCAAGGCCGTGGTGGTGGAGATGGCCAGCGGGGCCCTGCGCCTGGCGGGTGCCGATATCGCGGTGGCGGTGAGTGGCATCGCCGGTCCCCAGGGCGGCAGCCCCGACAAGCCGGTGGGCACGGTGTGGATTGCCTGGGTGACCGCCGCGGCCAGCAGCGCCGAGTGCTTTCTGTTCCCGGGGGACAGGGCCCAGGTGCGCAGCCAGACCCAGATCGCCGCCCTCGAGGGCTTGCTCCGGCTGGCAACAACTACTGTATAGCTATACAGTTAAAAAAATTTCGCGTAAGCTCTCCACAGCTGTACATTCAACCGCACATTCTACACACGAGGGTCACGAGTCATGGATGCCAACAAGGAAAAAGCACTGCAGGCGGCGCTGAGCCAGATCGAACGGCAATTCGGCAAGGGCACGGTGATGCGCATGGGCGACAAGGAAATGGTGGCCATGCCCAGCATTTCCACCGGCTCCCTGGGGCTGGATGCCGCTCTGGGTATCGGCGGCCTGCCCAAGGGCCGGGTGGTGGAGATCTACGGCCCGGAGTCGTCGGGCAAAACCACCCTGACCCTGTCGGTGATTGCCGAGGCCCAGAAGCTGGGGGGCACCTGCGCCTTTGTCGATGCCGAGCACGCCCTCGATCCCCAGTATGCCGAAAAGCTCGGGGTCAAGGTGGACGACCTGCTGGTCTCCCAGCCCGATACCGGCGAGCAGGCCCTCGAGGTTGTCGATATGCTGGTGCGTTCCGGGGCCATCGACGTGCTGGTGGTGGACTCGGTGGCGGCCCTCACTCCCAGGGCGGAGATCGAGGGCGAGATGGGCGATACCCATGTGGGCCTCCAGGCCCGCCTGATGTCCCAGGCGCTGCGCAAACTCACCGGCAATATCAAGAATGCCAACTGCCTGGTGATCTTTATCAACCAGATCCGCATGAAAATCGGCGTTATGTTCGGCAACCCGGAAACCACCACCGGCGGCAATGCCCTCAAGTTCTACGCCTCGGTGCGTCTCGATATCCGCCGCACCGGTGCGGTCAAGGAAGGTGAGGAAGTGGTGGGCAGTGAAACCCGGGTCAAGGTGGTCAAGAACAAGGTGGCGCCCCCCTTCAAGCAGTGTGAGTTCCAGATCCTCTACGGCCAGGGCATCAACCGCCTGGGGGAAATCATCGACTACGGGGTCAAGCTGGGGGTTGTCGACAAGGCCGGCGCCTGGTACGCCTACAACGGCAACAAGATCGGCCAGGGCAAGAGCAATGCCTGCGAGTTTTTGCGCACCAACCCGGAGGTGGCCCAGGAGCTGGAGGCGCGGATTCGCGCCGAGATGATCGGCAAGGTCCCGGCCGCCAACACGGTGGAAGATGACACCCCGGAAGTGCTCACCTGAGGTGACGGCGCCGGGGCCGGGTTACAGGGTCGTCGGCCCAGGGGCGGACGCCGGCGCCCCAGGCCGCTGATGGAAGCCGTGTTGGCCTGGAAAGTGGCGGTCATCCCCCTGTGGCTGGGGTTGTTTTTTGGCCTCGAACGCCTGTTTCCCGCCAGCCCCTGGCGAGCCGCCGACCCGGCCAGTGGCTTCAGCCAGACTGCCCACCTGCGACAGAATATCAGCCTGTGGCTGGTCAACGCCCTGGCCTCGCCGCTGCTGGTGCTGGCCATCACCGGTGCCGCCGCCAGCTTGGCGCCATCCTGGCGGCCAGCTGCCATCGGCGGCCCCCTGGGGCTGGCCCTGGACCTGTTGGTGCTCGACCTGTGGATTTACGCCTGGCACCGGGCCAACCACCGGATTCCCCTGTTGTGGCGTTTTCACCAGGTGCATCATCTCGACCAGCAGCTGGACAGCACCTCCGCCCTGCGCTTCCATGTCGGCGAAGTGCTGCTTTCGGCCCTGGCCCGGGCGCCGGTGATCCTGATCCTGTAGCCAGCAAGGCCAAGGATCCCCCCGTCGATCTCGTCACCGATGCGCTTGCCGATGAGCGCCCGTGCGGCAGGATCGGCCGCATCGATCTTGTATGAACGCCCGGTCTCCGGGTCTGATAGGATGATTTTGAAA
>CAZWUP010000201.1:0-5498 GCA_964637045.1 uncultured Porticoccaceae bacterium
GATCATTGAGATCGCCCACTCCCTGGGGATTGAGGCGCCCATGGCCGTAGCGGTACCCTTCGCCTGGAAGAGTAAGCGTCGCGCAATGGCGTGGACGCATCTTGAGGAATTGAAATCGACGGGGGCAACCGTCCTGGTTCACGACAACGAATCCGTACTGCAAGAAGTCAACGACCCGGATATCCGACTGGATCAAGCCTTTGCCCTGTCCAGCACCCGGATTGCCAGTGATGTGGCCCCGGGCTGTCGCCCTGCATTGAGCCCAGCCGGTGGCGGAAATTCTAGAATTTCGCCAGACAGGCACTCCGGGCGTCCTTGTCCCGAATGCTGTGGCATCGGCTTTTCTGCTGTCCCACCTCGGCAAGGCATTTTTGGCGAGAGTCGCTGTCCTTGATACTGTGGCACCGGCTCTTCTGCCCCTTCGCGGTCGCCAGGCAAAATGCGCGCGCATCTGGATTTGTGATCCGATGGCAGTCAGACGCTCCGGCAGAGGCCGAAAGAGGCAACAGGAGGGCCAGAAGTAGCCCTCTCAGCCTGACAATATCACGCCGGGGTGGCAGGGATTTCCGACCCGCAGTGCTTACATTTCTTAGCCACACGTTTGATTTTCTCCGCACAGAAAGGACAGGCTACTCTGTCCGACGCGTCGATGATAGCCAATCCCTTGGCCTCGATAGACCCGGCATGGGAGGCCAACAGCTTGGAACCGTCATCTTCGGTGTACACGACGTTGGCGACCGTACTTGCCCCCAGGCCCAGGGCCTTTTTCTGCAGTCGGTAGTTCACATCCTCGACAGTGAATTTCCTATGCAGCGGGGACCGCCTGACCAATTTTACCGCCACTTCGGACAACTGTTTCCGTAGAGAGTCGATTAATCGCCACCCCGGGAAGTCCTGCCGGGCAAGCCAGCCCCCTAAGAGAGACGGGATGCCCGGGACACGGGACGTCACACCTGAATACCACCGGGGCGACCCCATTCCAGCCTGTCCCGGTTCCCGACTCTCCCGTATCCCCTGGGTAGCCGGGACGGGGGGGGGAACGGGACGGGTTTCAGGTCAGTTTCTACAGGTAGGTGCCGGCGTCGAAGTGCTGGAAACTCCAGTCGTAGCTCAACTGGCGGGGATGCCGGGGGTGGCCATTCTGGGTCAGCGCCCCCTAGTGCAGCCAGCGGGACTTGTACTTCTGCACCCGGTCGATCAGCAGTCCGGCCCCGGAGCGGAACGATGGGTGAGAGGGCATTTCACCCCTCAGGTCCAGGACTGTCATAGATAGGGTGATGAGGGAGGGATTGATGATTTCGGCCTTGTGGGCCGAAATCACCCCTGCGGGGCTCAGCGTGGCCCGCGAAGCGCCTTGGCCAGCGTCGCTGCGCTCCTTGTCCAAAACGCTGACGCGTGGGCCTGCCCCGCGAGCAACGCGAGTGCAGTGGGCATTTGTCGAACCGGAGGGTTGCTGTGCAGGGATGCACGAATGCCGCGAGGTCATGGATGACCGGGAGCGGCCTTACCCACGCCGTGACCACAAACCAAAAACCCCCGGCCTTGGGGCCGGGGGTTTTTGGTTTGGCGGTGAGGGAGGGATTCGAACCCTCGATAGGGGATTAGCCTATACTCCCTTAGCAGGGGAGCGCCTTCAGCCGCTCGGCCACCTCACCAAAGATATCAGCAGGAATGTCGTGTTTACCCCTGTTGAAGAGGGCGGCATCATACCACACCTCAGCCAAAATCAAAGGGGTATCAAGGGTGAAACACTGGGAATTACAGGGTGAAACTAGGTCCTGTCGTTACCCTTTTCCTGCTGGATACGCTGGTAGATTTCCTCGCGGTGAACCGTCACATCCTTGGGGGCATTGACCCCCAGGCGCACCTGGTTGCCTTTGACGCCCAGCACGGTAACAGTTACGTCGTCGCCAACGACAAGAGTCTCGCCAACTCGCCTTGTTAAAATCAACATACTTCTCTCCAATCCTATCTGCGTTTTTGACCCTGCGGAGCGCCTTTCGTTCGTGCCCTGGCCACACCCCTGGTTGCGTACAGAATGCCCTGTCGAAGCAGAACATTCCACCATTTTTAAAACACTTGTCAGGTACTGTCAGCCCCTTCCAGCTCAAAGGCGGAATGGAGCGCCCTGACGGCCAGCTCGAGGTACTTTTCCTCGATCACCACGGTGATCTTGATCTCCGACGTGCTGATCATCTGGATATTGATATTCTCGCTGGCCAGGGCCTTGAACATCTTGGCGGCCACCCCGGCGTGGGAGCGCATGCCGACGCCGACAATGGCGAGCTTGGCGATGCGGTCGTCGGTTACCGGCGGCTTGGCGTTGAGGCTTTGGGCCACGGTCTCGAGGATGGCCCTGGCCTTCTTCATGTCGTTGCGGTGCACGGTGAAGGTCAGGGAGGTGCTGCCGTCCTCGGCCACGTTCTGAACGATGACGTCAACTTCGATATTGGCGTCGCTGATGGGGCCGAGAATCTGGTAGGCCACCCCGGGGCTGTCGGGAATGCCCTGGATGGTGACCTTGGCTTCGTCACGGTTGAACGCAATACCTGAAACGATGGGGTTTTCCATATCGTTTCCTTCCTCCAGTGTAATCAGTGTGCCCGGACCCTCCTTGAAGCTGTGGAGGACGCGGAGCGGAACCTTGTATTTGCCGGCGAATTCCACCGAGCGGATTTGCAGCACCTTGGAGCCCTGGCTCGCCATCTCCAGCATTTCCTCGAAGGTGATCTGGTCGAGGCGCCGGGCGCGGGGCTCGACCCTGGGGTCGGTGGTGTAGACCCCGTCCACATCAGTATAGATCTGGCACTCCTCCGCCTTCAGCGCGGCGGCCAACGCCACCGCGGTGGTGTCGGAACCGCCCCGCCCCAGGGTGGTGATATTACCCTCCGGGTCCACCCCCTGGAAGCCCGCCACCACCAGCACATTGCCGGCGTCCAGGTCGGCGCGCATGCGCTGGGTGTCGATTTCCTGAATTCGCGCCTTGGTGTGGGCCTTGTCGGTGAGAATCCGCACCTGGCCGCCGGTGTAGGAGCGGGCGCCACAGCCGCGCTTGTGCAGTGCCATGGCCAGCAGGGCGATGGTGACCTGCTCACCGGTGGAGATCAGCACGTCCATTTCCCTGGGGTCCGGGTGTTCCTCGATCTGCTGGGCCAGGGCAATCAGCCTGTTGGTTTCGCCACTCATGGCGGACACCACGACGATCACCTGGTGACCGTCGTCGCGGAAGGTCTTGACCTTGTCGGCGACGGCCTCGATACGCTCGATACTGCCCACCGAGGTGCCACCGTATTTTTGAACAATCAGGCTCATGGCTTTGAAGCACTCCACTGTAGCTGTCGCAAGCAGCGCAAAGGGGCGCAATTAAACACTAAAAACCCGCCGCTGCGAAGTGCCTGCTCCCCGCAGGTCGCCGATAGCTCGACCATCAGTCGCTCAACTGGTTTTCCGCCCACAAATAGACGGACTCAAGCACAGTGGCCAGCCTTTCCGGGTGGCTGCCGCCACCCTGGGCCAGGTCGGGACGACCGCCGCCCTTGCCGCCCAGCTGCTCGGCGGCAAACTTCATCAACTCGCCGGCCTTGATCCTGGCGGTCAGGTTTTTGGTCACCCCGGCGGTGAGGGCCACCTTGTCCCCATCCACGGCGGCGAGCAGAACAACGCCCTCCTCGATGCGGGATTTGATCTGGTCCACCAGATCCCGCAGGGTTTTGGGGTCGGCCCCTTCCACCAGGGTGGCCAGCACCTTGACATCGCGAATGGTGCGGGCGCCGCTGAGGATATCGCTGCCGGCAGAGCTGGCGAGCTTCATCTTCAGGGCTTCCACTTCCCGCGCCAGCTGGCGATTTTGTTCCGCCAGCTGGCGGACCTTTTCTTCCACCTGGGGCCGGGAGGTTTTGAGGCCGGCGGCGATTCGCTCCAGGGTATCCTCCAGCTCGTCCACCAGGGCCAAGGCCCCGGCGCCGGTGACCGCTTCGATGCGGCGCACTCCGGAGGCAATCCCGGCTTCGGAGACGATGCGCAACAGGCCGATGTCACCGGTGCGGCTGACATGGGTGCCGCCGCACAGCTCCACCGAGAAGCCGCCGCCCATGGTCAGCACCCGCACCTCGTCGCCGTATTTTTCACCGAACAGGGCCATGGCGCCCCTGGCCCTGGCCGCCGCCATGGTGAGCAGCTCGGTTTGAACCTCGCTGTTGCGGCGGATTTCGTCGTTCACCAGCTGCTCGATGGCCCGCAGCTGTTCGTCGCTGAGGGCCTCCGGGTGGGAGAAGTCGAAACGCAGGCGCTGGGAGTTTACCTGGGAGCCCTGCTGGGTCACATGGTCGCCGAGGATGGTGCGCAGCGCCGCATGGAGCAGGTGGGTGGCGGAGTGGTTGAGGGCGGTGGCGCTGCGCACCCCGGCGTCCACTTCCGCATCCATCTCGTCACCCACCGCCAGGGTGCCGCTGAGGACCTGGCCGATATGCAGGTGAACACTGCCCTGCTTGCGGCAGTCGCCGACTTCGAAGCGGCCGCTGCCGGCCCCGGTGGACACCAGGTAACCACAGTCACCGGCCTGGCCTCCGGACTCGGCGTAAAAGGGCGTCTGGTCCAGCACCACCACCGCCTGCTGGCCCTCGCCGACCCGGTCAACGGGCTGGCCGTCCACATAGAGGCCCACCACCCGTCCGCGGCCACTGGTCTCCCCGTAGCCGATAAATCGTGTTTCCCCAGTGACGTGGATCCCCGCGGTGTAGTCGACGCCAAACTGGCTGGCGGCGCGGGCGCGGGACTTCTGCTGCTCCATGCACACCTGATAGCCCGCCATATCCAGCTCGTAGCCCCGCTCCCGGGCGATATCGTTGGTGAGATCGGTGGGAAAGCCGTAGGTGTCGTAGAGCTGGAACACCATGGCGCCGGGAATCACCTTGCCCGCCAGCTGGGCCAGGCCCTCCTCGAGCACCACCATGCCATTGGCCAGGGTCTTGGCAAACTGCTCCTCCTCCCCCCGCAGGACCTTTTCGATCTGCGCCTGCTTGCTGGCGAGCTCGGGGTAGGCCTCGCCCATCTCCGCTACCAGGGCGGGCACCAGGCGGAAAAAGAACACGCCGTCGGCACCCAGCTTGTGGCCGTGGCGCAGGGCGCGGCGAATGATGCGGCGCAGCACATAGCCGCGGCCCTCGTTGGAGGGCAGCACCCCGTCCATCACCAGAAAGGCAGCGGCGCGGATATGGTCGGCAAGCACCTTGAGGGAGGGGTTATCCAGGTCGCCGGTGCCGGTGGCCGCGACGGCGGCGCGAATCAGCGCCTGGAAGAGGTCGATCTCGTAGTTGCTGTGGACGTGCTGCAGCACTGCGGAGATGCGCTCCAACCCCATCCCGGTATCCACGCTGGGCTTGGGCAGGGGGTGCATGGTGCCGCTGCTGTCCCTGTTGTACTGCATGAAGACATTGTTCCAGATTTCGATATAGCGGTCGCCGTCCTCCTCGGGACTGCCGGGGGGGCCGCCCCAGATC
>CAZWUP010000202.1:0-5431 GCA_964637045.1 uncultured Porticoccaceae bacterium
AGGCGTTTCAATACCTCCTGCTCCGCCGCCTGGTTGCCTGCGGCCACGGTGGTGCAGTCGAGTTTTTCTGCAGCGTGAAGGCTGCTGTCGCCAACACCGAGGTGATCCAGGGAGACAAAAATCCAGCCTCGCCGGGCATGCCACTCCGCCTGGCCCCCCCCGCGTGGGACCCGGGAGATCCTGGGTGTAATACCCCCGGGAATAGCCGCCGCCCGGCTTGGCAAAGCACACCACCGGAATGTCGCCGATAGTGTCGGGATCGGGGAGGTGGACGCTGAGGGCCACTGTGGCAGGCTCCCCCAGATTGGCAGCGGCGGTCACATCAATAGCTAGGTCGAGGACTTTCATGTTGACTCCCTTGTGTTCGGTGAGAAGGGCTGACATTCAGCCCTTGCCGTAAAGAATCATCTGGGTGCAGCGAAACAGGGCCAGGGTTTTGCCGGTTTCCCTGTGGGTGACGGTGGCGTCCCATACCTGGGTGGTGCGGCCGCCGTGGCTCAGGGTGGCCCGCGCCTCCAGGGTGCCGTCGCGGGCGGTGCCCAGGAAGTTGGACTTGAGCTCCACGGTGGTAAAACCACTGGCGCCCTCCGGGAGCGTGGCAAAGCTGCCAAAGCCCGCCGTGGTGTCCGCCAGGGTGACGATGCTGCCGGCATGGAGAAAGCCGTTGGGCGCCAGGTGAAAGGGCTTGATGGGCATCTCGGCACGGACCTCTCGGTGGAGCACCTGGGTAATGGCCATGCCCAGGTGCTCGGGGAGTTTGCCCTGGCTGCGGTTGTTGAAAAGCTCGGTGTGTTGCATTGGGGAAATCCTTTACATCTGGGTCATGCAGCCAGGGTATCGGGTTTGTTGCCCGGTGGACCCCAGGGCTCGATGGGGGCAGTCAGTCCGCCCCCTAACCCTTGATAAATTCGGCAAACGCCTGCTGATAATCCGGATGCCAGCGGGACAGGGCAGGGCGGTTCTCCACCAGATCCCCCGCCGCCCACAATATCCGCTGGCGATCCATCTCCGGGGTGACTTCGTTGTCCGGGCACAGGATATAGAAGTCGCCGTTGGCGATGCGCTCCAGCATATGGTCGATGGTCTGCTCTGGCGTCCAGGCACCCGGGGGCTTTTCCGGCAAATGGGCCTTCATCATGCCGGTATAGACAAAGCCCGGCACCAGCAGGTGAGCGGAGATTTGGCAGCCGGGCTCGTTGCGCAGGCTGTGCTGAAGCCCTTCGGTAAGTGCCTTTACTGCGGCCTTGGAGACATTGTAGGGGGTGTTGCCGGGGGGGCAGGTGATACCCTGCTTGGAGCCGGTATTGACAATCAGCCCAGGTGTGTTTTGAGCCAGCATGGCGGCGGTAAAGGCCTGGACGCCGTTGATTACCCCCCACAGATTGGTGTTGAGGGTTTTCTGCCAGTTCTCGTAGCCGTCCCAACTGCCGGCGCGGACGCCGATGCCGGCGTTGTTCATCAGCACATTCACCCGGCCAAAGGTTGTGTAGACGTTTTCCCGCAACCCTTCCATTTGGCTCATATCGCTGACGTCCGCAGCTACCGCAAGCACGTCGTCCGCGCCCGTCAGGGTCAGTTCGGAAACCTCGCTGACCGCCTGCCACAGCTGGTCCTCATTGCGGTCCGCGAGGCAGATTTTCATGCCAAAACTTGCGTACTTCTTGGCAGCGGCCAGGCCGATGCCGCTGGCGCCGCCGGTGATGACGGCGACGTTGCCGGGTTTGAGGGCTGGGTGGTCGGCCATAATAAAATCCCCGATGGGTTGTCGGCGGTGGTGTCGGCTAAGGCTTAAAGACGGTTGTTGTTGGGGCTGCGCAGGGCCTCGAGCATGCGCCGGAAGTGCTCGTGCTGCCAGCTATCCTGGTCCTCGCCCCAGCCCACCTTGCCGTCGATTTCCCAGCGCATCAGGGCGTTGGAGCCCTCGCCGTGCTCACACATGTGGCTCACACAGTAGCCCTCGGCCTTCATGTTGCGGCCCAGGTTGTCCCAGGCGTCCACCTCCATGAACATGCTCCAGCCGGTTTTCGGGTCCCGGTAGTTTTTGCTGCGGCTCCTGGTTTTATCGATATGGCCGAACACCCCATCCCGCAACAGCCAGCCGTTGTTCATGGGGGACCAGCCGTCGGCATCGCCGTCCTGGGGACGAATAAAACTGAGAAAGCCGGTCCTTTCGTCCACGTGGCCAAAGATGTACTGGAGCCGGCCGCGGCCGCGCTCGCGCTCGATCTCTCGCCACCTCGGCCCGCCCGGATGCAGGACGCGGGACTTGTTGGGGTCCACAGGCTTCTTCTGGCTGGCGCTGTGGGGGCCGCCGCGGGGGCCCCAGGTGCGGTCGCGCACACCCAGACACTTGAGGGGAATTTGCTCCCCCCGCAGCACCATCTGGCCGGTGAACCAGCCCAGCTGATCCAGGTGGGGGTTGTGGAGGGTAGGGGGCTCACCGGGGGTGGCGCGGCGAGGTGGGTGCACTGCCTTGAACTCAAAGTCGAGGGCGAAGTTGTTGTCCCTGTCCTCGTAGTGCACGGCGTACTCCATCAGTGGCTTGAGCATTTTCAGACGATAGCCGCCGGCGGGAAATTCGATGTCCCGCAGATCGGCACCGTCTGGCATGGGGGCAGTGACATTCCTGTAGTAGGCCAGGCGCAAGGGGTCGGCGGCCTGTTCGTCCCACACGAAAATTCGCCAGGTGACCTCCCCCCGGTTTGGCTTGACCGCGGCGTGGACCCAGCAGCCCATCTTGCGCTCCGGCCAGTTGAAGGCCCACCAGTTGGTTTCGGTTTCGTAGGGGTCGTCGCTGAGGCGGTGGAAGGTGTCGTCCTCTGGGACAAAGGGGGTGTCGTGGGTAATGGCGCTATCTGTCATCAGTGGCTAGTCCGTGAATTATGGTTTGGGTGGCGGTGGGCTGAACAACCCGACGGAATCACCGATTGTAGAACCCTGGGAATTCAATGAACAGCCGAACAGCAATTATTCGTCCAGCGGCGCCCCCGAGGCGAGGGTAACTGGCGACGAGTCCCCGGTCGGCTTTAGGGACCGATGATTGCTCACAAGTTGGAAATTGGGGTGATACTTTGGGGTCGCGGGCAGAGGTTTCCAGCAGCGTCGGCGACAGGGATCTACTCGTGCTGGTGCTGGCACCCTCTGCCCTCGGCCACCACCGCCCTGTAGCTTTTGGATCTGACTTGTGTGTAATTAGAGGTCCCTTAATCAATTGGCTAGGCCCGGCTCCCGCGCTGCCCCCGAGCTGACCGTGCTATGATGGCTGCAGCTTGGGGGTGGTTGGGTGCCCGCCAGCCCCAACCACCGATGAGATTGCCCCCTGAACCTGCCAGCGCAACCAGAGCTCACCCCCAGTCACCTGGACGCCATTGCCCATGGTTTGCGGCAACAGGGCTGGGTGATCATTCCCGGGTTTCTCCCCAAGGCCCGTTGGTGGCCGCTGCTGGAGCGGGCGAGAACCATTTCCGACTACGTCCCCGCCGGGATCGGTCGCGGCGACAATTACCGGGGTGATGTGCGGGTGCGCAGCGACCGGGTTCACTGGCTTGAATCCGAACATCCGGCGGACGTCGAGTGGCTGGCGCTGATGGAGGAGTTGCGCCAGGCCATCAATAGGCGGTTGTTTCTCGGCCTGTTTGAGTTCGAGGCTCACTACGCCTGTTATCCCCCCGGCAGTTGCTACAAGCGCCATGTGGACGCCTTCCGCGGCCAGGGCAACCGGGTATTGTCGGTGGTGTTTTACCTCAACCCCAGTTGGCAACCAGCGGACGGGGGCGAGCTGGTGCTTTATACCGGGGAAGACCCGGGAGGGCTGTGGCTGATGCCCCACGGGGGCACTCTGGCGGTATTCCTCAGCGAGGATTTCGATCACGAGGTGCTTCCGGCAGTGCGCACCCGCTACAGTATCGCGGGCTGGTTTCGGGTCAATGCCACGACGGGAGAAATTCTGGACCCACCGAGCTGAAACCTCTATTCTCAGCGAATCTTCAGCAAATCAGTGCAATAAGTGAATGAGGACGCTATGGGCGATGTGCTGCCGTTTAAAAAACCCGCCGTCAAGGGGAAAGGGCTCTGTCAGCACGGATTCCATCACTGGGTGGTGGACAAGGACCGCAAGTTTGATGTGCGCAAAGGTAAGCTGGTGACCCTGTATCGCTGCAGCCGCTGTGGCCTGGAGAAGGTCAAGGGCCAGTAGCCCCGTCCCTGTCGGAAGGCCCTTCTTGTTCCGGGCTCTCCCGGGTCAGCTCGTTGCGCAGCGTCAGCAGCTGGCTGCGATAGTTCTCGGCATCGCCGTATTCACTGAATTTATAGTATCTGAGGTGCTTGCCTCGGGTTTTGCGGGCGTGCTTGATGGGGCACCAGTACTGCTCGGTGCGGGCGATGATTTCCCTGCTGAAGGCGATGAGGCCATTGCCGTAGGCACAGTACACACAATTGAGTTTCTCCACGGCGTTGAGATAGGCCAGGCGGTGGCGGTCAAACACAATGTAGTCACCCCTCACCACCCTGGGGATGCCATAGGCGCGCAGGCACGTCTGCTGGTAAATCAGTAAGAACAGGTCGAGCAGGGCAAGGGGAACGATCATCCCGTAGATCACCGGCGCGGTAATCAGGTGCCTGAGCGGGGCCCCGAGAATATAACCGAGCAGTCCGGTGCGGAAGCGTCGGTGGGCCTTCTGTACGGCATCTTCAAAGCGGATCCTGTTGCCCTTCAGGCTGTAGTGAAACTGGCTGCGCAGGGAGTCCCAGCGGGCCTCCAGCTGCTGTTCCAGGCGCCGGATCTCTTCGATGATCTCGTCAATGTCCCTTGCCATATCCGCCTGCCCGGGTAGTTTCAACCACCATCATACCGGCAATTCCACTGTTGTGCTGAATGGCCTCACTCCGACTGCCGCAACTTGCGCGGATGCTGGACATCAGGAGCAGTTCCTGCGTCCTGGTATTCCGCCGGCTGATCGCATCCAGCCACTTTTGGCAATCTGCTGGCGGTGTTTTGAGGGTGGTCGAGCTGGCCGAGGCCACTGTTGGCGCTGTCCTGGGTCCAGGTGGTCCTGCCTTCGATGGTGCTCTCCGCCAATCGGTCCACGCGGGTGAGCAGGCGGCCGAGGCCGTCGTAGCGGTAGGTCTTGCCGGTCTGGCCGGCCCCCGGTTCCGTAGGCGCTGGTGAGGCTGTGTTGGGTGTAAGGACGCGCTGGAGGAGAGACTTGTCCTTCTCCCTGATTACAGGAAAGGATCATAAATCAAAGACCTGACCCCAATGGCACATAGGCGCTGGTGAGGCTGTGTTGGGTGTAAGGACGCGCTGGAGGAGAGACTTGTCCTTCTCCCTGATTACAGGAAAGGATCATAAATCAAAGACCTGACCCCAATGGCACATAGGCGCTGGTGAGGCTGTGTTGGGTGTAAGGACGCGCTGGAGGAGAGACTTGTC
>CAZWUP010000203.1:0-5384 GCA_964637045.1 uncultured Porticoccaceae bacterium
TTCAGGCCTTTCACCTGGTCAACCGCCTCACCGCCCTGGAAAACGTCGAGCTGCCGATGATGTTGGCGGGTACACCCCTGGCGGTGCGCCGCCGCACCGCCAGGGAGGTGCTCGCCACGGTGGGGCTGGCGGAACGCAGCGGTCATCGCCCCAGCCAGTTGTCCGGCGGCCAGCTGCAGCGGGTGGCCATTGCCCGCGCCATCGTCATGAAGCCCAAGATACTGCTCGCCGACGAACCCACCGGCAACCTAGACCAGGCCTCGGGGCTGGATATCGTCGAGGTGGTGGAAAACCTCAACCGGGAGGGCATCACCCTGGTGGTGGTCACCCATGATGCCGCCCTGGGCCGCCGCGCCCGGCGCCGCATCCGCATGGTGGACGGTGCCGTGGTGGCGGACGACAGCGCCCCGCCGGCGGAGGGCGCCCCGCCGTGAACCTGACGGACCAGCTGCGTTTCAACTGGCGGGTGTTTGGCGGCCAGCGGGTACGCACCTTGCTGCTGCTGCTGGCGGTCGCCATCGGGGTGGCCTCGGTGGTGCTGCTCACCAGTTTGGGGGAGGGCGCCCGCCGCTATATCGACCGGGAGTTTTCCAGCCTGGGCAACCGTCTGTTGATCGTGTTCCCCGGGCGCAACGAGACCGTCGGCGGCCACCCGCCCCTGTTTGGCGCCGCCCCCCGGGACCTGACCCTGGAAGACGCCCTGGCCCTGGGCCGGGTGCCCTCCATCAGCGGGGTGGCGCCGATTTTGCCCGGTACTGCCCAGGTTGCCCTGGGCAGCAGATCCAGGGAGGTGATCGTCCTCGGCACCAGTCGCGAGTTTTTCCCGGTACGCCAGATGTCGGCGGCGGCGGGCAGTGTGCTGCCCAGTGCCGCGGTGGAGCATTCCCTGGCGGTGTGTGTGCTCGGCCACAAGCTGAAGCAGGAACTGTTTGGCAACCGGCGCGCGGTGGGGGAGTGGCTGCGCATCGGCGACCGCCGGATGCGGGTGATCGGGGTGCTGGCGGACAGCGGCGAGTCCATGGGCATGGACATGGGGGATATCGCCATCATTCCGGTGACCACCGCCCGCCAGCTGTTCAATACCCAGGCCCTGTTTCGGGTGATTCTCGAGCTGCGGGAGGGGGCCGATGAGGACCTGGCCAGGGCGCGCATCCGGCAGGTGATCCGCGACCGCCACGACGGCGAGGACGATATCACCATTGTCAGCCAGGACTCCCTGCTCGCCGCCTTCAACAGTATTCTCACCACCCTGACCCTGGTGATCGGCGCCATCGCCGCCATCAGTCTGCTGGTGGCCGGCATTTTGATCATGAATCTCAGTCTGATCTCCGTCAGCCAGCGGCGGGGGGAAATCGGCCTGCTCAAGGCCATTGGCGCCAGCGGCCGCGATGTGCGGACGCTGTTTCTCGGAGAATCCCTGCTGCTGGTGGCCCTGGGCTCCATGGTCGGGGTGGCGTTCGCCTACGGGGTGGTCTTTGCCCTGCGGGCCTTGTGGCCGGAGTTTCCCCTCTTCCCTCCCCACTGGGCGGGAGCGGCGGCGGCCATCACCGCCCTGGCCTCCGGGTTGGTGTTCTCCTGGTTGCCGGCGCGGCGCGCAGCGGCCCTGGACCCGGTGCTGGCCATGCGGGGCAGCGTCTGATGGCGGGGGGGCGCGATGAGGATTGACGACGGTGTCCGCTGGATCCTGCGGGCGCTGTGGATGCAGAAGATGCGCTCCCTGTTGACCATTGTCGGCTTCGCCATCGGCATTGCCGCGATGGTGCTGCTGAGCTCCCTGGGGGAGGGCATGCGGCTGTTTGTGCTGCAGCAGTTTACCCAGTTCGGCACCCATATCCTGGCGGTTACCCCGGGCAAAACCGAGACCTTCGGCATGGGCGGCATAATCAGTACCACCAGGCCCCTGAGCCTGGCGGACGCCCAGGCCCTGGCCCGGCTGCCGGGGGTGGAGGAGGTGGTGCCGGTGGTGATGGGCACCTCCCAGGTCAAGGCCGCGGGCCGCAGCCGCTACACCAATGTCGCCGGGGTGGGTCCCAACGCCGATCGGGCCTGGCGGCTGCAAGTCGCCAGCGGCGCCTTTCTTCCCGATGAGGACCTCAGCCGCGCCCGGGCCTTTGCGGTGCTGGGCAGTGAGTTGAAGGAGGAGCTTTTCGGTGCCGCCAATGCCCTCGGCGAGTTTGTTCACGTCGGCGGCAATCGCTTTCGGGTGGTGGGGGTGTTCGCCCCCAAGGGGGACTTTCTCGGCGCCGATCTGGACGACATGATCTATATTCCCGCCGCCCGGGCTTTGCAGATGTTCAACCGCGCCAGCCTGATGGAGGTGGATATCTTCTATTCCCCGGGGACGCCCACCGCGGTGATCAGCGCCCGGGTGCGCGACCTGCTGATCCGCCGCCACGGGTTTGAGGATTTCACCATCGTCACCCAGGACCAGATGCTGGAGACTATGGACAATATTCTGCGCATCCTCAAGTTTGCCGGGGCCGGCCTGGGGGGAATCTCCCTGTTGGTGGGCGGGGTGGGGATCACCACCATTCTGATGATCACCGTCACCGAGCGGGTCAGTGAGGTGGGTTTGCTGCGGGCCCTGGGGGGCACCAGGCGCCAGGTGCGCAACCTGTTTCTAGGGGAGGCGCTGTTGCTGGGGTTGATCGGCGGCGCCTGCGGCATCGGGGTGATCGGCCTGTTTCTGCTGGTGGCAAACCTGGCGGTGCCGGGTTTGCCGCTGGGCCTGCAGCTGGATATCGTGATTGCCGCCCTGCTGTTGTCCATGGCCATCGGCCTGGTGGCGGGCATCAAGCCGGCCCTCAACGCCACCCGACTCAGCCCCATAGACGCCTTGCGGGCGGAATAGCCTGGGGGCAAGGGAGTCCGGCGGGAGCCGGTGCCCAGGGGTTGAAAAATCACCCCACAGCCAGGAGCGCTTGCTGTCCGCGGCCCAGTCCCCTGGCGCCGGTGTTGCTCAGGGCGCGTTGTACAGCCGCTCAAAGCTCCCTTCACTAAAGCCGTTCAGCCGCCGTTTGCCCACCAGGATAATGGGCACCCCCTTGCCGTTCAGTCTGGCGTAGTCCTTTTTGCCCCTGCTGGAGGTTTCGACATCGTATTCGCGAAAGGGGATCCCGTGGCGGCGAAAGTACTTGCGGGCCTTGGTGCAGTAGCCGCACCAGGTGGTGCTGTAGAGAATCACCGGCGCTCTGGATGCGCTGGTTTGCCGGTCCGGGGGGTACAGGGTGTTGACGTCGATGCGGGGGAATTGGTAGCTGGTAACCTGGACGTCCATGGCTGTGGCCGCCCGGTCGGCGGGTTTCTGGTCGCTGTAGTGGGTGCGGCCCTGTTCGTCCACCCACTTGTAAACTTCAGCGCTGCCGGTGGTGGCGATGGCCAGCCCGGCGAGCAACAAGCCTCGGGCCAGCCAGCGTGTTGAGGACAATGGTTTGCTGTTCACGGTCAACTCCCTGACCCGTCTGACGGATCTCAACCACTATTGTTGCTGCGGGTTGTTCATGCCCTCTTCCATGCCCTTGAGGAATTCGCCGAGCTTTTTGCCGGCTTCATCCGGGGGCAGGTTTTCGAAGTCCTTGAACTGGGCGCCCATCTCCTCCATGCGGTCCGCCATCTTGCGGGCCGCATATTCGCTGCTGACATTGGAGAACACCAGCAGCAGGGCGAGCACGCCGAAGACTATGGTGGCGGTTTTGCGCTCCCGGCCGTGGACCGCCACACTGGCCTCGATCATCAGGTAGGAGCCCCAGACCACCCCGACAATGGTGCCGATATAGGGAATGATGGCGAGCAAGGCCATGATCGGGTAGATGGCGGTGGCCGCCGCCAGGCAGCGGTAGGCGGTCTCGTAGTTCTCTTCGGAACCCATCAGTTTCCAGATTACAAAGAGGATGGCCGCGCCGATAAAGGAGCCGATCACGGCCCCTATGGGCATGATGATGATGGCGCCAAAGCCCGCCGCCATCATCCCCACCGGGGAGCTGAACAGGGACAGCACGGCGGAAATGATCCCCATGGCGACCGCCATCACCACAATGAAAATCAGCGGCTCGGGGTAGCCGCCGGATTTGGCCATGGCCTGGTAATAGCCAGCGGGGTTGGTAATTACCATCTTGGCGTCGGCGATTACCTTGTTGATATCGAATTTGCTCTGCTCGGTCATGGTCCTTCTCCGGTTTGGTCCTCAGTGATGGCCGCGATGGCTCAGCTACATGATAGCCATTTTTGCCCGGCTGTGTAGGTGGCAGCGACCGCTTTTTACCCCGGATAGGGGCGCTTCGGGTGCGAGGGTGGCGTGCATCGCCGTGCGCCGGTCACCGTTTTGGTGAAGGTGTCGCGCCCCCCCTGGGGCACCACCTACCGCTGGTCGCCCCGCGGCTACCGTCCATGCTGTCCAGGCCCGGGTCTTGGCCTTGGCATAAGGATTGCAAACTTCCAACGGGTGACAGGCTTGTAAGTGACCTTTGGCCGGGTTGACAGTTGAATGC
Source organism: uncultured Porticoccaceae bacterium (assembly GCA_964637045.1). GTDB lineage: Bacteria > Pseudomonadota > Gammaproteobacteria > Pseudomonadales > Porticoccaceae > CAYXXZ01. The sequence continues at coordinate 4,488 of CAZWUP010000203.1, forward strand.
TTTTTATCAGGTAGAAGAGGAGTTTTGAGATGGATGCCGGTGTCCTTTGCAACAAAGAGATGGTTGACCTGCTGATGCGCATCAAGCGCCACGCCAAAGCTCGCCATGGCGTCACCGTCAATATGTCGGATAGGGAGGTGATGTTGCGGCTGCTGGAAATGGCCGGCATCGACGATTCCGTACTCCAGGGTATGCTGCGCCAGCTGATGGCGCTGGCCGGCGCCGATTGGAGCCAGCGCTACGCCCGGGCACTGGGGGCGGGTTCGGGTGAAAACTCTTCCCTGCAGGGGTTTGCCCGCAAGGTGAAGGAGTCGCTCCTCAAGGATATGGGGGGCGACAGCGACGCCCTGACCATCGCCCCGGAAGGTGGCGCGGTGAGGTATTACCGGGGCCAGCCGATTCACTCCTGAGGGGTATCGGAACCCCCCTCAGTGCTGCACCAGCAGCATCACTGCTGCCACCGCCACCATGGTGGCGGCGAAAATCCTCTGTAGCACAGGTCCCGCCACCCGCCTGGCGATATGCTGGCCGATCACCATGCCAAAAATACCCCCGGCGACAAATGCCGCGGTCAGGCCGGGGTCGATCTGGCGCCCGGAGGTCAAGCCTGCCACAACCCCTGAGGCGCCGATAATGCCAATTGCCAGCAGGGAGGTCGCCACCGCCCGCTGGATACTGAGTTGGGTGACCAGGGTCAGGGCGGGGACGATGATAAAGCCGCCACCCACCCCGAACAGCCCCGACAGCACCCCGGTTGCGATGCCGGTGACCACCAGGACGGCGCTACAGGGGGCGGTGAGTTGCAGTGCGCTGCTGCCGGGATTGTAGCGACAGGGCGGGGCGCCGGGATCTTCGGGGTCGTAGCCCATGCTCGCCCGCGCCACCCGGGTGGACTCC
>CAZWUP010000204.1:0-5369 GCA_964637045.1 uncultured Porticoccaceae bacterium
GGAGGAGAGCCTGCCCCGCGAGCGGAGCGAGTGCCCTGGGTGCCGGGCTCCCACAATAGAACCGGAACATAAGGCAATATCAGATTGATAGACTACTAGTTACGAGATTGCTTCGTCGTTGCACTCCTCGCAATGACAATTTTTCAGAGGTTCCTTGGGTTATTGGGGTACCGGGTTGGGGAAAAACCCCGTCGTTTGTCCTCTGCTGGGGCCCCTTCTCGAGTTGCCTCCGAGAGTCTCCCGGATCACAGACTGTCGCCTATTTGCTCCACCAGTGCAGCCCTGGCTTTGGTGGCTTCCGGCTCGCCGTTGAGGGCCGACCACTCCGGGTGCTGCCGGGCCCGGCTCAGCCACTGGGGCCAGTGTTCTGGCAGCGCACTGTCCTCCTTCGCCGCCAGCTCCAACTGCCCCTGGGCGGCGTGGCCCCGGTGCTGCAGGCTGTTGAGCAACAGCCGTTGGCGCAGGTAGAGGACCGCCAGGGTGCTGTCGTCGGCGTGGATAAAGTGTCTGCCGGCAATCAGGTTGCCCAGTTCCCGGCGAAAGCGCCTGCCGGTGCTCCAGGTAAACCCGGCCACTGCCCCCAGGGTGGCCGCCAGCCCCAGGGTGAGGCCGCCGGTGAGGGCGTCGATGCCCACCCCGATGGCCGCGCCCTTGGCGGCGTTGCTGCCGGCATCCAGGCCAAAGGTTTTCAGGTTGTCGCGGTCGAACAGGTCCAGGTGCCAGCGGCCGTCTGTAATGGGCAGTTGCTGCAGGCGGAGGTCCCCCGGTTCGAAGCGAAACAGTTGGAGCAGGGCGTCGATGCTCTCCTGTTCCGCCCGGCGGATGGCGGCGAAAAAGTGGTCCCGCTCCCTTGCCGGGCTTTGCTCACCGACGCTGATGCGGTAGCCGGCCACGTTCACCAGCAGTTCGGCGACTACCCCGCGGGCAGAGCGCAGCTGTTCCTGCCACTGGCGCTGGCGGTCGTCGATCAACAGTTGCAGCTGGTTGTGGCGGCTGGTGACCAGGGCCTGGATTTTTTGGTAGAGGCGCTTTTCGTCCTCGAAATTGAAGATCACGGTGTCGAAGCGAACAATGGCGTGGAGACCCATATCCGCCAGTTGTTCCTCCCAGCGGGGCAGCTGGTGGCCGCTGTCGCCAATAAAATTGAGCACCGGAATCACCGGCTTCCCCGCCATGGCGATAATGGTGAGTTCGTCGATATATTTGCCCAGCACCGGCTCCCGGCAGTCAATGACATAGAAGATCAGATCGTCCCCCAGCAACTGGCGAATCACCTTGGCCTCCTGGTGGAAGGGGGAGTCGTCGGCGAGCTGCTGGAGAAACCCCTGCAGCCTGGCCCTGCCGGTGGTGGCCTCTATCTCCAGGATGGCGGCCAGCAGGCCGATGGAGTCCTCCAGGCCAGGGGTGTCGTAGATGGCGATAATGGCCTGGTCGTCCGCCAGAATGGTGCTGCCCTCCACGTGGCGGGTGGTGCCCGGGCTGGGTGCCACCTGGCCGAAGCGGCTGTCCCGCAGCAGGGTTCTCAGCAGGGAGGTCTTGCCCGCATTGCTGTGGCCCACCACGGCGATGGCCAGGGGCGCATCAGTCATGGCGCTGTGCCCCCGGGTGGGCAGGCGTGCCGCCATGGGGCGACGGAACATAGCCGAGGCGGACAATGGCGTCGGCGGGCAGGCCAATGGCGGCCGCCAGGGCGAACCAGTCCTCCAGGCGGGCTGCAAATGACCCTGTTGCCGATGTTCCTTCCGCCTGGCTCAGGGCCAGGTACAGGCCCTTGCTGGCCCGGCCCTGCAGTTGCCGCAGCAGGCGTTCCAGCCCCCGGTCCGGGGTGCGCTGCACCGGTATCACTGCCACCAGGGGCTGGCTGCGGGTGGCGAGGCTCGCCACTATCCGCTGTTGGCCGGCGCCGTCGTTGGCGGTGCCCAGGTCCTGGTCCGGGGAGATGCCCGGGGGTGGCCAGGGTTGGTCGGGATTGAGTTCTATCCCCGTGTAAAGGGCATTGGCCGGCAGCCTGGTGTCCGTGGTTATGGTTCCCTCCGCGGGCTTGGGCGGCGGCCCCTGGCGGTCTGGGTCGACTACGCCAACGGCGCGAATGGCGGGCAGCAGGCGGGCCCGCAGGTCGATGTAGTAGGGCAGGCTGAGGGGCAGGCGGTAGCGGCTTCTGGCGCGGAGCAATGCCCACTGGCTGAAGGCCAGCAGCGCCACCCTGGGGAGCACTCCGTACAGCAACAGGCAGCCCAGCAGCAGGCTGGCCCAGGCCCGGCGAAGGTGGTCGCCGGCTGCCGTCGGCAGACTGTCGGGCTGGCTGAGGATTATCTGGTCGCCGAGGGGCACGGCAAAGCCGAGGGCTGCCGGGCCTTGCGCGAGGAATTCGGTGAGGGCGACAAACTCCCTTGCTCCAAGCAAGGTGGTCTCCCACACAAAATCGAATTGGCGGGTGGCCAGCATCAGCACGATCATCGCCAGGCCGCCGGCCAGGTAACACAGCCACAGGGTGTGGCTGAGCCTGCTCAGCATCCAGCGCCCCAGGTTGCCGGTCCACTGGAGTCTGTGGACGGCGGCATAGACCAGGGATTGTCGGCTGTCGTTGGCGGACCATTTGCCCTGTAGCCCTTGCAGCCAGCCGCCGATGCCGGCGATGTCGCCCCCCGATCTGAGGGAGGCGGCCAGGCTGGCGGCCCAGAACCCCAGGGCCAGCAGATTGCTGCCCAGCAGAATCACCAGCAGCCAGTAAAAGTTGACGGTTCCGCCGTCGGCGTGGCTGAAGGCCTGGCGGCCCGCCAGGGCGCCGAGGACGAAAAACAGTCCGCCAGTCGCTGCCGCAAGCCAGGCGGATTGGCTCAATACCCTGTGGATCCCCAGGCCCAGGCGATGCTCCCGGGCCAGGGCTTTGGCCCGGGAGAGGACTTTTTCCTCCAGGGGCGAGTGGGTGGCCGCCAGGGATTTCTCGCTGGCCTCCGCGCCCGCCAGGGGCTGCTTGTGCTCCAGGGCGCGAACCACCTCTGCCGTCAACCTGTCGTGAAAAGTCGCTTTCATTGTCTGCCGTTGGCCCGGCACCCCTGTTGTCTGCATTATTCCGGTGCCTCAGACAATATCGCCCCGGACGGGCATTAGGTTACCATTTATCGCCGGTGGACGAGCAGCCCCCGCTGGTGTGGAATAATCACTCACCTCCCGCTCGGCCGCGGCCCCACTGTGGGCCCGAGGGTGCCGCCAGCAGCCCGTCACAATCCGGGCTGCCGATCCAACACAAACCCCGGCGGGATACCGCCAACCACTGTGGAGCTCAGATGAAATCCGATCCAATTCTCTACCAGGTATTGCCCACCGGGGTGGGCCTGATCACCCTCAATTCGCCGGACAATCTCAATGCCCTGACTCCGGAGATGACCAGTCTGCTGATTCGCTATATCGCCGCCGCCGAAGGCGACCACCAGGTGCGCTGTGTGGCTGTGGCGGGCACCGGTCGGGGGTTCTGTGCGGGCACGGATATCAAGGGCCTCAACCGGCGCCAGTTTTCCGGAGCGGCTGCCAAGCATGATCCCGAGGAAGCGGCCAGGCAGCGGCTGGAGGGCTTGCGCAAACTGCAGGACGGGATTTCCCTCAAATTGCACTCTATGGCGAAACCCACGGTGGCCATCGTCAATGGCTTTGCCATCGGGGCCGGCTTCAGCCTGGCGCTGAGTTGCGATCTGCGCCTGTGCGGCAGTGAGGGCAAGCTCGCCACTGGATTTCGCAATCTGGCGGCAAGCGGGGATATGGGGGGCACCTATTTTCTTTCCAAATTGGTTAACGAAGCTCAGGCGCGGGAGTTGGTATTTAGCGGGGAGACCCTCACGGCCGAGCGGGCCCTGGCCCTGGGTTTGGTCAATCGGGTTTACGGGCAGGACGAATTGATGGCCAGGGCTCTGGATTTTTGTGGCGAACTGGCCGCCGGCCCCACCTTTGCCTTTGGTCTGGCCAAGCAGAATCTGCTGGCGGCCCGTCTGTTGAGCGCCAAGGAGGCGCTGGACTATGAGGCCGCCAATATGATCACCAGCCTCTACTCGGAGGACCACCGGGAAGCGGTCAAGGCCTTTGTGGAAAAGCGCAAACCCAGCTTCAAGGGGCGTTGATCGGCAATGAGAACGCCATTGATCACCCGTCGGGGCTACCAGTTGCTGAAGCAGGAGCTGGACACCCTGTGGCGCATAGAGCGGCCCGAGGTCACCAAAAAGGTTGCCTGGGCCGCCAGCCTGGGGGACAGAAGTGAAAACGCCGACTACCAATACAACAAAAAGCGCCTGCGGGAGATCGATCGTCGCCTGCGCTACCTGCGCAAGAGCCTGGAAAGCCTGAAAATTGTCGACTACGGTGCGGAGCAGGAAGGGCGGGTGTTCTTCGGTGCCTGGGTGGAGGTGGAGAATGACAAGGGGGAGACCCGGCGCTTTCGCATTGTCGGCTATGACGAGATTTTCGCCCGCGACGACTATATTTCCATCGACTCACCCATGGCCCGGGCACTGCTCAAGAAGGAGGTCGGCGACGAGGTCGTGGTGGTTACCCCGTCCGCTGAGGTGACCTGGTATGTCAACAGCATCCACTATCCGGCGGCCGATCCTTGACCTTGGCTGTCGGCGGACTGGAGATTTTTAGTATGTGTTTTCTAATTTATGGCTGTAGTCTGGCGATCAGTGAGACATGAACGATACGTCTTGTGGACCAACCCCCCCTGTACTTGAGGAATTTGCCATGATCGATGAAACAACTGCTGCCGACGCCGTCGAAGCCGTAACCGAGGAAGTAAAGGCGACTGCCGCCAAGGCCGCCCCCAAAAAGACCACTGCTCGCAAGCCAGCCGCGAAAAAGGTCGTTGCCAAGAAAGCCACCGCCGCCAAGAAGGAAGCGAAGAAGTCTTTTGATAGCTACTTCTCCACCTCCACCCTGAAGGAGTCCCGCGAGAAGCTGAAGGAGTCCGCCGACAAGGTTTCCGACCTTGTGAAAAGTGTTGCCTACGCCCAGCTGGGTGTGTACGGCAAGCTCTACGACGAGGTTTCCAGCCGTGTCGAAGCCCGCCGCAAGCAGGCTCCCAAGCAGTGGAATGAGCTGATCAAGCGTGGCGAGAAGGTTCAGAAGGATCTGGAGAAGTCCCAGGCCGACATCAAGGAGCGCATCCAGAGCATCGACGTCAAGGCCGAGCTGAAGGGCGGCGTTGACAAGGTCAAGGAAAGCTACAGCGAAGGTTTTGAGAAGGTCAAAGACAGCTACAAGGAAACCTTTGAGAAAGTCAAAGGCTTTGCCAAGAAAGCTGCCTGATCCCGGCCCCATGGCCAGTTGATCCGGCCATTTTCGCCGACAAAAAAGCCGACTGCCAAGCAGTCGGCTTTTTTTGT
>CAZWUP010000205.1:0-5335 GCA_964637045.1 uncultured Porticoccaceae bacterium
GCCGCCGCATCCAGGGTATTCCCGGCCGCGGGGATTTCCAGATCACCAGCTTCGACGTCTACGGCCAGCGCCTGGCCAGCATCAAGCCCTCCGACCTCTACCAGGACATCGACGCGGTGTCCTCATCCACCCTGCTGGGTTCGGATCGGGGGGACTATCGGGCCGCCCTGCAGTGGCGGCTGTCGCTGCCGGTGCTGGTGATGGTGGTGGCGCTGATGGCGGTGCCCCTGAGCAGAACCAATCCCCGCCAGGGCCGGTTCGCCAGAATCCTGCCGGCGGTGCTGCTGTATGTGATTTATCTGCTGGCCCTCAATGCCGCCCGGGGCGCGGTGGAAGAGGGTGCGGCCCTGGGTTCCCTGGCGATGGCTGGGGTTCATGCGGTATTTTTGGGCATCGCCCTGGTGCTGGTGGTGATCAACAGTGGCTGGCGGCCACCCTGGCGCCGCCCGCGGCTGGCGGTGGCGCCATGAGGACCCTGGCCCGCTATATTTCCGTCACCGTGCTGATGGCCATTCTCGGCGTACTGATGGTGGTGGTTGCCCTGGATGTGATGGCCGCCATCATCGATGAGGTGGGGGACATCCGCGGCGACTACACCTTTGCCGAGGTGCTGGTGTATGTGGCCACCACCCTCCCGGGACGGGTCTACCAGAACCTGCCGTTTTCCGCCCTGATCGGCTGCCTGGTGGGGCTCGGCCTGTTGGCCAGCAACAGCGAGCTGGTGGTGATGCGCGCGGCGGGGATTTCCCTGTTGCAGATCGTCGCCGTGGTGCTGCGCCCGGTGCTGCTGTTGATCGTGGTGGCCGGGGTGCTGGGGGAGTACGCCGTGCCCTACACCGACCAGTATGCGGAGGGGCGCCGGGCGATGCTGCTGGGCAAGCAGGACCGGCTGGCCACCAGCGGCCTGTGGAACCGGGAGGACAACGAGTTTATCCATGTCGGGGTGGTGTTCCCCAATGGTGAGCTGGTGGGGGTTACCCGCTACCAGTTCGATCCCGCGGGGGAACTCAGGGAGGCGAGTTTTTCCGCCACCGCCCGCTATCAGGGCACCCGCTGGCTGGAGGAAGAGGGTGCCCTGACCCGCTTCGCCGAGGGCGCCACCAGCACCGAGACTTTCGCCTCCCGGGAGTGGGTGTCGACCCTGACCCCGGGACTGTTGCGGTTGGTGTCCATGGAGCCCGCCTCGCTGCCCATCTCCGACCTGTACTCCTACGCCAGGTATCTGGAGCGGCAGGGCCAGGCGGCGGGCCGGCACTGGCTGGCGTTCTGGAACAAGACCCTGCAGCCCCTCACCACCCTGTCTCTGGTGATGATCGCGGTGTCCTTTATTTTCGGGCCGTTGCGGGAATCCACCACAGGGTTCAGGATCTTTGCCGGGGTGGTGACCGGGATTGTCTTCAGCACCAGCCAGGATCTGCTGGGGCCGGCCAGCCTGGTGTACGGTTTCTCCGCCTTCTGGGCGGTGCTGGCACCCATTGTGATCAGTGTGGTGGCGGGCTTGCTGTTGTTGCGGCGGGCGGGGTAAGGGGTGCTTCGCGGCCCGCACTGAACCCCTGTATCATTATTAAAATAAGCGTTTATTTATTTCTGTCAGCAGTTTCCACAATCCTCAAGGGGGATCATGACCATGGACTACACCCGACTCGGCCATTCTGGCCTACAGGTTTCCAGGCTCTGTTTTGGCGCCATGACCTTTGGCGATGCCAGAGGTCTGCCAGGTATCACAGGTGTCGATCAGGCCCTGGCCGCCGAGATGGTGGCCGCGGCCCTGGATGCGGGCATCAATTTCTTCGATACCGCGGATGCCTACAGCAACGGGGTTTCCGAGCAAATGCTCGGCAAGTTGCTGGCCTCCCAGCGGCGGGACGTGGTGATCGCCACCAAGGTGGGCTTTCCCACCGGCTCGGCCAAAACCCGCCGCGGCCTGTCCCGCCGCCATATCCTGGCCAGTTGCGACACCAGCCTGAAGAACCTGGGCACCGACTATATCGACCTCTATATCGCCCACCGGGACGACCCCTACACCCCCCTGGAGGAAACCCTGGACGCCTTTGATTCTCTGGTGAAGGCCGGCAAGGTGCGCTACCTGGGGTTTTCCAACTGGTCCGCGTGGCAGAGCGCCAAGGCCCTGCAGTTCCAGCGGGATCACAACCTGGCAACCTTTATCAACGGCCAGATGTACTACTCCCTGGTGGGCAGGGAGGTGGAGCACGAGGTGCTGCCGTTTTTCGTTGCCGAAGGGGTGGGCATGACGGTGTGGAGTCCCCTTGCCGGGGGCTACCTGAGCGGCAAGTACACCTCCGCCAGGCTGGCGGAGGACAAGGGCCGGCTGCAGACCTTCGACTTCCCCCCCATCGACCGGGACCTGGGGGCGCGGTTGATCGCCACAATGGAAGCCCTGGCCCCACGTCTGGATATGAGTCTGAGTCAAATCGCCATTGCCTGGCTGCTGGCCAAGACGGGGGTGGACAGCGTGTTGATTGGCGCCACCAAGCTTCATCAGCTGGCGGACAACCTCAAGGCCGGGGCCCGGCCGCTGCCGGCGGAGGTTGTCGAGGAGCTGGACCAGTTGAGCGCCATTCCCGCCATCTATCCCAACTGGTACCAGAAGTTGTTTTGAACGATTCGCTGCAGGTTGCAGCTGGCAGGCCGGGGCGCCGTGTCCTTTAGCGGGGAAATACCGGAATCCCGTCCGCGGTTGCGCATTTCGCTAACAGAGAGCAGGAGAACCCATGTCCCAACAGACCTTTAGAGCCATTGCCGCCGATGTCCTCGGCCCGCCGGACAACTACGAGATCCGCGAATTTCCCATGCCCGAACCCGGCGCCCATCAGGTGCTGGTGAAAATTGCCGCCGCGGGCATCGGCTATGCCGACGAACTGATGGCCAGGGGCGGCTACCAGTTGACGCCCCCCACGCCCTTTGTCCCCGGCTCCGAGTTCGCCGGTGTGGTGGCGGCCGCAGGTGCGGCGGTAACCCGCTTCAAACCCGGCGACCGGGTTTGCGGCCACAACATGGGCCACACCCTGGCGGAATTTGTGGCTGCCGAAGAGGCCAATCTGTGGTCCCTGCCGGACACCCTCAGCTTTGCCGCTGGGGCCTCCTTCCTGGTCAATTATCAGACCTCTCTCTACGCCCTCAAGCAGCGGGGGCAACTCGCTCCCGGAGAAACCCTGTTGGTGCTCGGCGCCGCCGGTGGCGTGGGCTGTGCCGCGGTGCAGCTGGGCAAGGTGATGGGTGCCACGGTGATCGCCGCTGCCTCGTCGGAGGGCAAGCGCAACTTTGCCCTGAGTATCGGCGCCGACCACGCGGTGGATTACACCAAGGCCGACTGGCGCACGGACCTCAAGCAGCTCACCGGGGGCCGGGGGGTGGATGTGGTCTACGACCCCGTGGGTGGCGACTCCTTCGAGGCCGCCTTCCGCAGCCTGGCCTGGCGGGGCCGCCACCTGGTGATCGGCTTCGTCGGCGGCCCCATCCCCAAGCTGCCGGCCAATCTCCCCCTGCTCAAGGGCGCGTCCCTGGTGGGGGTGGATATCCGCCAGTTTGGCATCTTCGAGCCCGAGGAATCCGCCAGCAATACCGACCTGTTGTGGCAGATGCTCAGTGAGGGCAGGATCGACCCGCCCACCGGGCCGCAGTTTCCCTTTCCCCAGTTCCGCGAAGCCATGGCTATGGCCGCCAGTGGCAAGGCCATGGGCAAGGTGGTGTTGATTGTCGGGGAGGAGGGCTGATGGCAGCGGCGACCCCACAACAGGGACAGGCACTGTTCGGCGCCACGCTGCTCAGCGGCAAGACGGCGCTGTTGCTGGGCTCCACCTCCGGCATTGCCCTGCGGGCCGCCGAGGGCATGGCGGGGGCCGGCGCGGCGAGGGTTGTCCTCAATGGTCGGGATCCGCAGGCGGGGGCCAGGGAGCGGGCCCGGCTGCAGGCGCTGTACCCCGACACCGAGGTGCTGTTTTTGCCGGGCAGTTATCTGGATTCGGTGGCCCTCGACGGCATTTTCACCGAGGTGGAAAATTTGGCGGGCGGCCTGGATATTCTGGTGCACACCTGTGGCACCGGCGCTGCGGACAACGCCTCCGGCCCCAAGCCCTTTGTCGACACCGACCCCGCCTACTGGCTGCAGGCCACCCAGGGTATCTTCCTCAGCCTGTTGCACAGTTGCCGCAGGGCAATACCCCTGATGCAGCGGCGGGGAGGGGGCGCCATCGTCGATATCACCTCCGACGCGGCCCGGCTGGCGACACCCGGGGAGGCGGTGCTGGGGGGGCTGCTGGCGGCCAACAATATGTTTCTCAAGGGCATTGCCCTGGAACACGGCCGGGACCGCATCCGCGCCAATGTGGTCACCCCCTCCATCACCACGGATACCCGCAATTACGATATCGTGATGTCCGGCGGGTTTTCGAAGAAGCTGTTTGAAAAGGCCGAAAGGCGTGCCCGCCTGGGGGTGGCGTCGGCCACCGACGTGGCCAACACCGTGGTCTTCCTGGCGTCGCCCCTGGCCTCCCATATGACCGGCCAGGTGATCAGCGTCAACGGCGGTATATCGGTGGCCTAGGGGGCGATACCCACAGCTATCAGCTCAGCCCACCGGCAATCATCACCCTCGAGATTGCCGGTGCCATAAAGGTCGCCCCACTACAGGTACTCACTCAGTGGCGGGCAGCTGCACACCAGGTTGCGGTCGCCGTAGACGTTGTCGACGCGATTCACCGCGGGCCACACCTTGTGGTGTCTGAGCCAGGGCGCAGGGCGCGCCGCCGTCTCCCGTGAGTAGGGCCGGTCCCAGGTTTCCACCAGCACATCGTCCTGGGTGTGGGGTGCGTTTACCAGGGGGTTGTTGTCCCCGGGCCAGGTGCCGTCGATAACCTGCTGGATCTCCTGGCGAATGGTGATCATGGCCACCAGGAAGCGCTCCAGCTCCTCCTGGGACTCGCTCTCGGTGGGCTCGATCATCAGGGTCCCCGCCACCGGGAAGGACATGGTGGGGGCGTGAAAGCCGAAGTCCATCAGGCGCTTGGCGATATCCTCCTCGGAAATGCCGCTCTCTTCCTTCAACTGGCGCAGATCGATAATGCACTCGTGGGCCACCAGGCCGCTGCGCCCGGTATAGAGCACCGGGTAGTGGGGGTCGAGCTTTTTCGCCAGGTAGTTGGCGCTGAGGATGGCCACCTGGGTGGCCCGCTGCAGGCCCTCGGCGCCCATCATCTTGATATACATCCAGGAGATGGGCAGGATCGAGGCGGAGCCCCAGCCCGCCGCGGAGATGGTGCCGTTGGCGGCGTCGGTGCCCGGCACCTGGGTCACCGGGTGCCCGGGGAGAAAGGGC
>CAZWUP010000206.1:0-5327 GCA_964637045.1 uncultured Porticoccaceae bacterium
GGGGCGGATGAACCTCAGCCTTGTGGATACCGGCGGCGACCTGCTGGTAGTGTCCCAGTTCACCCTGGCGGCCGACACTGGCAAGGGCCTGCGGCCGAGCTTTACCCCAGCGGCAGAGCCGGCCCTGGCAGAGGCGCTGTACGGGGAGTTTGTCCGCCATGGGGAGGAGCGCATCGCCAAGGTGGCCACCGGCATCTTTGGTGCGGAGATGCAGGTCAGCCTGTGCAACGACGGGCCGGTGACGTTTTTATTGCGGGTCTGACGTTTATGTAGGTCTGACGTCGGACGCTTGACGTCTGACGCTTATCGCTGCCACTTCACCAGGATTCAGCTTTGATTTGCCCATGCGCCGCAGAGGTTTCTAATCACCACCACCAAAGCGTCAAGCGTCAAGCGTCAGACATCAAATCACAAACTCCGCCGCCAGTTTCTTCTCCACCAGCCGCAACGCCAGTCGCGCGTGAACCGGAACGCCGTTGCGGTAGGGTGGGTAGTCCTCCCCTTCGATCAAGGGCGCCAGGTAGCTGCGGCAGGCGGGGGTGATGCCAAAGCCGTCGGCGCTGATAAAGTCCCTGGGCATCATTTTTTCCACATTCGCCACCTGGTCGAGGGGGGCCTCCCCCAGGGACCAGCTGTAGGCGTCGCCGGCGCCGCGCTCGATGGTGACCATAACGGCATTTTTGCCCGCCAGGGCGTACTCCACGGCGGCCTGGCCCACGGCGTAGGCCTGGGCCACGTCGGTGGCCGAGGCGATGTGGCGGGCAGCGCGCTGCAAATAGTCCGCCAGGGCCCAGTGATACTTGTAGCCCAGTTGGTCCTTGATCATGGCCGCCAGGGTGGGGGCCACGCCACCGAGCTGCTTGTGGCCAAAGGCATCGGTGTGGGCGGAGGCAGCGATCAGCTCGCCGCTGGCGTCCTGGGTGCCCTCGGAGGCCACCACCACGCAGTAGCCCTGGGTGGTGACGGTGTCCTTCACCCGGGCCAGAAAGGCGGCCCGGTCGAAGGGAATCTCGGGAAACAGAATGATATGGGGCGGATCGCCGGCCCGCTCCGCCGCCAGGCCGCCGGCGGCGGCGATCCAGCCGGCGTGGCGCCCCATTACCTCGAGGATAAAGACCTTGGTGGAGGTCTCGCACATGGAGGCCACATCCAGGCTGGCTTCCTTGGTGGATACCGCCACATACTTGGCCACCGAGCCAAACCCCGGACAGTTGTCGGTGAAGGGCAGGTCGTTGTCGACAGTCTTGGGAATGTGGATGGCCTTGATGGGATAGCCCAGGGTCTGGGAGAGCTGGGAGACCTTGAGGCAGGTGTCGGCCGAGTCGCCGCCACCGTTATAGAAAAAGTAGCCGATATCGTGGGCCTTGAACACCTGAATCAGGCGCTCGTACTCGGCGCGGTTCTGTTCCAGGCTTTTCAGTTTGTAGCGGCAGGAGCCAAAGGCCCCGGAGGGGGTGTGCCTGAGGGCGGCGATGGCCGCTGCGGATTCCAGGCCGGTGTCCACCAGCTCTTCCCGCAGGGCGCCGATAATGCCGTTTTTACCCGCGTAGACGGTGCCGATTTTGTCGCCGTGGCGGCGGGCGGTTTCGATCACGCCACAGGCGCTGGCATTGATTACGGCGGTTACGCCACCGGATTGGGCGTAGAAGGCGTTCTGCTTGGGCATGATTTTCCCTGGGGACATTCTTTCAGGCGCGCAATGATACTGTAATTGCCCCGTCAGTGCACAATCGCGGCGCGGGACTGGCGCTGGCCTTGGACAGCTTGCGATCGCCAGTGCCATAATCGACCGACAACAACCCAGGGAGCGTCACAGCCTCAGTTATGCATATCCACATCCTCGGCATTTGCGGTACTTTCATGGGCAGCCTCGCCCAGCTGGCCAAGGCCGCCGGGCACCGGGTCTCCGGCAGCGACGCCAATGTCTATCCGCCCATGAGCACCCAGCTGAGTGCGGCGGGCATCGACCTGGTGGAAGGCTTCGACCCCGCCCAGCTGGATCCGCCCCCCGACCTGGTGGTGGTGGGCAATGCCATGGCCAGGGGCAATCCCTGTGTCGAGGCCATGCTGGACCAGGGGCTGCCCTACACCTCGGGGCCCCAGTGGCTGGGGGACTTTCTGCTCCGGGACAAATGGGTGCTGGCGGTCTCCGGCACCCACGGCAAGACCACCACCGCCGCCATGCTGGCCTGGATCCTGGAATTTGCCGGCATGGCCCCCGGCTATCTGATCGGCGGGGTGCCCGGCAACTTTCCCACCTCCGCCCGCCTCGGCGACACCCCCTTCTTTGTGGTGGAGGCGGACGAGTACGACACCGCCTTCTTCGACAAGCGCTCCAAATTTGTCCACTACCGCCCCCGCACCCTGGTGATGAACAACCTGGAATACGACCACGCGGATATCTTCCCCAACCTGGCGGCCATCCAGACCCAATTCCACCACCTGGTGCGCACCCTGCCGGGGAGTGGCCTGATCATCTGCCCCGAGGGCGATGTCGCCCTGCGGGAAGTGCTGGCCATGGGCTGCTGGACGCCGGTGGAACCCCTGGGGGGGGAGGGTTGGCAGGCCACCCTGGCCAGTGCCGATGGGGGTAGCTTCGCGGTGTCCCTGGGTGGCTCCCACTGCGGCGACGTCAACTGGAACCTGAGCGGAGCCCACAATGTGAGCAACGCCCTGGCCGCCATCGCCGCCGCCCGCCATGTGGGGGTGAGGCCCACCATGGCCTGCCAGGCCCTGTGCCGCTTCTCCGGGGTCAAGCGACGCATGGAGCTGCTCGGCGCTGTGGGTGATGTCCAGGTGTACGATGACTTTGCCCACCATCCCACCGCCATCGCCACCACCCTGGAGGGCCTGCGCCGCAAGGTGGGGGACGAGCGCATCGTGGCGGTGCTGGAGCCCCGCTCCAATACCATGAAGCTGGGTGTCCACCGCGACCTGCTGGCGGGGGCCACCGCCGCCGCCGACTGTGCGCTGTGGTTCCAGCCGGACAGCGTCGGCTGGTCCCTGGGGGAGGCCCTGGCGGCGGAGGGCCAGCGGGCCCAGGTGATTGGCGATATCGATCAGCTGGTGGCGGCCACCCTGGCGGCCGCCGGCGACCGCGCCCATGTCGTGGTGATGAGCAACGGCGGCTTTATGGGGTTTCACAATAAACTGTTGGCGGCGCTGAAGCAGGCGGCGGCCGGGGCGGCATGACACTGCAAGGAGGGGCCGTGAGAGACTACGAGAAAACCATCACCCTGGCCATGACCGGGGCCTCGGGGGCCGCCTATGGCCTGAAACTGCTGGACTGCCTGGTGCAGGCGGGCTGCCGGGTCTACTTTATGATTTCCGGCGCGGCGCGGATCGTGGTGCACACGGAGACCGAGCTGGAGCTGCCGGGCGACGATTATCTGGAGCAATTTCTCACCGCCAATTTCGACGCCGAGCCGGGCCAGATTCGGGTGTTTACCCGGGAGGATTGGTTTGCCCCGGTGGCTTCCGGCTCCGCCGCCCCCTCGGCCATGGTGATCTGTCCCGCCAGTGGCGGCTGTATCTCCGCCATTGCCCACGGCGCCAGCAACAACCTGATCGAGCGCGCCGCCGACGTGGTCATCAAGGAAAGGCGCCAGTTGATCCTGGTGCCCAGGGAGACCCCGGTGTCGGTGATTCACCTGGAAAACCAGCTCCGGCTGGCCCGCCTGGGGGCCGTTATCCTGCCCGCCAGCCCGGGTTTCTACCAGAACCCGGAAACCGTCGAGGATCTGGTGGACTTTGTCGTCGCCCGCATTCTCGACCAATTGGGGGTCGAGCAGGGCCTGGTGCCCCGCTGGGGCGAGGACTGATGGCCACCGGCAGGGAGTTGGCCCTCCTGCTGGCCGCCACCCTGGCCGCCCTGCTGTGGTCGGGGATCCAGCCCCACGACCGGCTCACCTGGGTGATGGAGGCCCTGCCGGTGGTCCTGGCGCTGCCCCTGTTGCTGGCCACCCGCGGCGCCTTTCCCCTCACCCGCCTGGCCTACTACCTGATCTTTTTTCACGCCCTGATTCTGGTGGTGGGCGCCCACTACACCTACGCCCGGGTGCCCCTGGGCAACTGGGTTGCCGAGGTACTGGACCTGCAGCGCAACCACTACGACAGGTTCGCCCATGTGGTACAGGGGTTTGTGCCCGCCATCCTCGCCCGGGAAATTCTGATCCGCCTGAAGGTGGTCGGTTCGCGGCCCTGGCTGTTTTTTCTGGTGTGCTGTTTCTGCCTGGCGTTCAGCGCCCTCTACGAAATCATCGAGTGGCAGTCGGCGGTCTGGGGCGGTGATGGCACCCAGGACTTCCTCGGCACCCAGGGGGACGTGTGGGACGCCCAGTGGGACATGACCCTGGCCCTGCTGGGGGCCATTCTCGCCCAGTGGTGGCTGGCGGGGTTGCACCTGGGGCAGCTGGATCAGCTTGCCGGGCGTCAGGCCAGGGACCGGCACCGCTGACGCCGCGGTGCCCGGGGATTACGCTGCGAACATCCGGCGGTGTGCCCCCGGCGTTAATTCCCGGCGCTGACGGTTGGCGCAGCGGGGGCGCTGCACTGGGTATCCCCTGTCACCGGCACAAAAATATAGTGCTGGGTAGCGATGGCCTGGCCCGGGCCGATGCTCAGGGGTGCGGGCTCCCCTCCAGGGCCGAGGTGGCGGAGGTAGGCGTAAATGGCGTCCAGGTCGTCGTCGGTCATGGCTTGCAGGGCAACCCAGGGCATGGGTGGCAGGCCGCCCGCGCGGGATCTGGCGCGCCACTCCTCGGCGGTCATCGCCGCCGCCGACAGGCGCAGGTTGGCGGGGTAGGACACACCCCAGGGGCCGGAAAAACCGATATCCGTGCCCAGCAGATGGTCGGCCTCGGGAATGTTGCCGCCGCTGGGGCCAAAGTTCAGGGTGTGGCAGCCGTTGCAGTCGGCAACGGTCACCAGGTACTTGCCGCGTTCGATGAGGTCTGTCGCCCCCCAGGCCGTTGCCGCGCCCAGTAGCCACAGTCCCCCCAGGATGGTCAGGGATTTCATGACGGTTGTTCCTCGTTGGTGGTGAGCGGGCATCAGTGCCCGTCGTGGATCCAGCATAGACGAGTTTTTTCAGGCTGCAGGGCTTTTTTTGTCCGGCATCGAACCCGTCGCAAAGGCGCCAGATGGTGGTCATTGGGCGGGGACAGGGCCACTGTGGGCAAGGAGAGAAGTCCCCCGATCGGAGGCGCCGGCAGGGGCAGTTTTCTGGCACTAGTGCTCTTTAAATTTGATACTGCCTTATGTTCCGGTTCTCTTGTAGGAGCCCGGCACCCAGGGCACTCGCTCCGCTCGTGGGGCAGGCTCTCCTC
>CAZWUP010000207.1:0-5317 GCA_964637045.1 uncultured Porticoccaceae bacterium
TAAAGCCCTGCACCCGCCGGAGGGCGACCCCACTCAATATAAGGTAATGACAATGTGGCATCGGGCCGCCCCTCGGGTGCGCTCCTGAGAGCCACCACAACTCCAGGGAACCAACAATGAAAAATCTCAAGCTCCTACCTGTTTCCATCGCCGCGGCAACCACCCTGCTGGGGATAGCGCCGTCCGTGACCCTCGCCCAGTCCTTCACCTTGGAGGAAGTGGTGGTCACCGCCCGCAAGCGGGAAGAATCCCTCCAGGATGTACCCGTCTCGGTGAGCAACTTCAGCGCCGACGACCTCGCCGCCTTCAATATGACCAGCACCAAGGATATCGCCGCCTTCACCCCCGGCCTGCATATTGAGACCAATTCCGCCAACAACCTGTCCTCGGCAATGACCAGCATGCGCGGCCAGGTGCAAACCGACTCCCTGTCCACCGTGGATCCGTCCGTCGGCTGGTATATCGACGACGTCTACCTGGCGCGCACCTACGGCACCGTGGCCAGCATGTTCGACGTGGAGCGGGTGGAAGTGCTGAAGGGCCCCCAGGGCACCCTCTACGGCCGCAACACCACCGGCGGGGCCATCAAGCTGGTGACCACCAAGGCCGACCCCAGTGCTGGCGTGGCAGGCTTCGTCACCGGCACCCTGGGTAACTTTGGCACCCAGAAGTTCGGCGGCGCCGTCAATATTCCCCTGGTGGAGGATGTCCTCGCGGTGCGCCTCACCGCTCTCAAGGATGAGGTCAAGGATGGCTGGGGCTCCCAGATCATCACCCCCAACGCCGCCATTCCCGCCTTCGGGTTTCCCGGCACCGCGGCCATCTATCCGGGCAACCCCTTCCACGACATCACCGAACACAAGGCCGACACCGGCCTCAAGGACATCGAGATGCTGCGCGCCGGGGTCACCTGGAATGTCAGCGACGACCTCACTGTGCTGGCCAGTTACGAAACCGTGGATTTTTACGCCAACTCCATACTGACCAACTTCGTCAACCAGCAGGACAGCTTCCTGGCGTTCGCCACCACTGGCGCCAGCAAGCCCCCAGGGGACCTGTACAGCGAGACCAAGGCCAATGGCGCCCCCCAGTCCACCTGGCTGGATGCGGACACCGCCTCCATCACCGTCACTTACGACATCAACGACGACCTGGCCACCAAACTGGTGTGGGGCTGGCGGGATGTCGAGTCCAGCTTTTGGTCGGACGTGGATGGCACCGCGATGCCCCTCAACTGGTTCGTCACCCCCTTCCAGCAGAACGCCGAGCAGACGTCCCTGGAGTGGCAGCTCACCGGCAGCGCCATGAATGGCGCCCTGGACTGGATGACCGGCCTCTACTACTTTGAGGAGGACGGCATCGACTTCTCCAACAGCGGTGGCATAGGCACCTACCTGGCCACCATCGGCACTGGCAACCCCAGTATCAGCGGCACCTACAACGCCACCATCGATCGCAATATCAGCCGCTCGGCCTTTGTGTCCGGCACCCTGCACCTGACCGATACCGTGAATTTCAACGGCGGCCTGCGCTATACCCGGGATACCAAGCCGGTGTCCGTGGAGGGCAAGGAGTTCTTCCTCGATGGCAGCACCGCCTGCCGATTCCCCGTCGACGTCGCCCCCAACGCCGACCCGGTGAACTGCACCTGGTCCCAGTCGGCAAGCTACGAGTACATATCCTGGACCGTCGGCTTCGACTGGCAGGTACAGGACGACGTACTGGCCTACATCAAGTCCTCCAGCGCCCAGCGCGCCGGCGGCCAGAACCTGCGCGGTCTCGGCCCCCTGTTCATCCCGGAGACCGATATCCTGGTGGTGGAAAACTCCTTCGAGCCCTTCCAGCCGGAAAAGGCCACCGATATCGAAATCGGGGTGAAGGGCCAGTACTTCGACAACTCCCTGCAGCTCAACGCGGCGATCTACCACATCTGGTACACCGATGTGCAGAAGTCCGCCCTGCTGGAAACCGCAAATGGTGTCCTCAGCACCTTTATCTCCAACACCAGCAAGGCCACCTACGATGGCCTGGAAGTGGAGGCCAAGTGGGTCATCACCGACCAGCTAATGGTGAGTGGCACCTACGGCATGATCGACTGGCAGTACGACAACCCGGAAGACCTCTCCCCCAATGTGCCCGACAAGGAGCTGACCCTGAGGGTCAACTACCTGATTCCGGCGTCCTATGGCACCTGGACCCTGGACGGCAACTACTCCTTCCGCGGCGAGTACTACCCCAACTCCTCCGAGCCCAAGTCCTTCCTCGACGCGGCCCCGGAATCACAGATCGAGTCGGTGGATTTGTTTGGCGCCAGGGTCTCTCTCGAACTCGAGGGCACCGGGGTCAGCGTCGCCGCCTGGGGCAGGAACCTGACCGACGAGGAGTACACCCTCAGCCCCCTGGTGCTGGGTTCCGCCGCCAAGCTCTATGCCGGCGGCCTGGGTGAACCCAGGAGCTATGGCGTCGATGTCACCTACAACTTCTAACCCTTTCCCCAAGCCTTGACCAACGCTGTTGGTCTTTTTTGGGAAATCCCGCCGAAGCCGATCGCGCTGAGGCCTTCGGCGGGACACCCCGGCCCAGACAGGCGCTGCCGCCAACTTCCATTACACCTGTCGCCCATCTATATTGACCCTGTCACCAACCACCATAAATGAGAAGTAACGTTATGAACAACGCACCCTTCGCCCAACTGCACATAGGCCATACCGCCCTCGACGCCGGCTCCGGCGGCAGCCACGACCATGTCAACCCCGCCACCGGGGAAGTCCAGGCCACCATCCCCCTGGCGGGTAAATCGGAGATCGACCAGGCGGTGGCCGTGGCCAAGTCCGCCTTCGCCAGCTGGCGCTGGACCAATCCCTCACTGCGCCGGAATATCCTGCTGAAGTTCGCCGACTTGATTGAGGCCAATGTCGATGAATTTGCCCGCCTCACTGCCCTGGATGGTGGTTCGCCCCTGCATTTCGGCGCCCACGCGGTGGCGCTGGCGGCGGAGTGGCTGCGCTACTACGCCGGCCTCACCGACAAGCTCAGCGGTGAAGTCCTGGGCACCATGAACACCAGGGGCGAATTCAGCTACACCGTGCCCGAGCCCATCGGCATCGTCGGCATCATCATCACCTGGAACGGTCCGCTGATCTCCCTGGGCATGAAAGTGGCCCCGGCCCTGGCGGCCGGCAACTGTGTGATCGTAAAACCCGCCGAGATCACCCCCTTTGCCCCCGACCTCTTTGTCCGCCTGGCCAGGGAAGCGGGCATCCCCGACGGTGTGCTGTCCATGCTCCCGGGCACCGGGGAAGCAGGGCAGGCCCTGTGCGAGAACGAGGATGTGCGCCTCATCAGCTTTACCGGCGGCCCCATTACCGCCCGCAAAATCATGCATGTCTGCGCCGAGCAGATCAAACCCACGGTGATGGAGCTGGGGGGCAAATCCGCCAGCCTGGTGTTCCCCGACGCCGACCTGGACATGGCCTGCAACAATGCGGTGCAGTGGTCCATCGGCACCCTCTGCGGCCAGGGTTGCGCCCTGCCCACCCGGCTGCTGGTGCACGAAGACGTCTACGACGAGGTGTTGGCGCGGGTCATTGCCATTGCCAAAAGCTACAAGGTAGGCAGCCCCTTTGACGAGGGTGTGATGGTGGGCCCCCTGATCAACGCCGCCGCCTGCGACCGGGTGATGAGCATGATCGACCGGGTGCGGGACGAAAACGCCGGCCGCATCGCCCTGGGGGGCAAACGCTGCGGCGGCGAACTGGCCAAGGGCAACTATATCGAGCCCACCATCATCACCGATGTGGATCCGGACAGCGAGATCTCCCAGCTGGAAATTTTTGGCCCCGTGCTCACCGTCTACAAATTCAAGACCGAGGCGGAAGCCATCGCCATCGCCAACAACACCAAGTACGGCCTGGCGGCCTATATCCAGTCCAGGGATACGTCCCTGGTCCACCGGGTGGCGGAGGAACTCGAGGCCGGTGGCGTCTATATCAACGGCGCCTTCCAGATTCATGCCCACACCCCCTTTGGCGGCATTGGCATTTCCGGTTTCGGCAAGGAGGGCGGCCGCGCTGGCCTCGACGAATACCTGCACTACAAAACCGTAGGCATTGCCCGCTGACCCGCGCCGCCACGAAGCCACCTGTTGACAACCCGGTGCGGCTGCGCGCCGGGTTGATCGATTAAATAACTTGTACGAGAGAGATACCCTATGACCGCGCCAACACCACAGCAAACCTTGACCAATAAAGTGGCCATCGTCACCGGCGGTGCCGGAGATATCGGCTCCGTCTTCTGCCGCGCCCTGGCCCAGGCCGGCGCCAGGGTGGTACTGACGGACCTCAACGGCGACCTGGCCAAGGCCAAGGCCGAGACCCTGCGGGGCGAAGGCCTGGAGTGCACCGGCATCGCCCTCGACGTCACCTCGGAGGACAGCGCCAATGCCGCCGCCGCCTTTGCCGCGGAAAAATACGGCAGCGTCGACATCCTGGTCAACGCCGCGGCGCTGATGAAGGAAATCCCCACCATGGAGCCCCTGGACCTCAGCCTGGAATGGTGGAACCGGGTAATCAACGTCAACCTCACCGGCCCCCTGGTCTGCGTGCGCGCGGTGGTGCCCTACATGAAAAAGGCCGGCAGTGGCAAAATCATCAACATCACCTCCGGCGGTGCATTTCAGCCCTCCGGTGTGTACGGAGTGACCAAGCTCGGCCTGGTTAGCCTCACCACCTCCCTGGCCACCACCCTGGGGGCGGACAATATCAACGTCAACGCCATCGCCCCGGGCCATATGGATACCAGCTCCGGCCACGAGGCCCGCCACCACAATGAAGCCCTGGTGAAAGCCCTCGACGCCGTGGTGCCACTGAAGACCCTGGGCCAGGCGGAAGACCTGTGTGGCGGACTGCTGTTCCTCGCGGGCCCCGCCAGCGACTGGATCACCGGCCAGACGCTGTCCATCGACGGCGGCTGGATCATGCGGCTCTAACGGCGGTCAAAAATCATTACAGCAGCGAATGGCGCAGAATCAGTGACTTGGTGGTGCTTCGCAACCCGGCCGCAGCTGGAGTTAGGGAATCTCTGATTAATGGGGTATTTGTCATTGCGGAGCCACCAGAAGTAGGCCCCTGAGGCGAAGTGCTTCGCGGGGCCTGCCAAGGGATGTTGCCGAAGCCGCGAGCCCGGCGTGGCGGGAAGCAATCTCAGGAACTTGCACAGTCAGCGAGTTACGGGATTGCTTCGCCGCAGACTGCCGCGCTACCTGCCGCGCTACCTGCCGCGCTGCCTGCCGCGCTATGCTCGCAGCTAAAGGCTCGCA
>CAZWUP010000208.1:0-2422 GCA_964637045.1 uncultured Porticoccaceae bacterium
CCTTCGACAAGGTGGCCAAGATGCTCGATTTGGCGTACCCCGGCGGCCCCAGAGTTGCCGCCCTGGCGGAGCGGGGCGACCCGGAGCGCTTCCACTTCCCGCGCCCGATGACGGATCGGCCAGGGCTGGATTTCAGCTTTTCGGGGCTGAAGACCTATACCCTCAACACCATCGCCGAGCACCGCCAGGCCGATGGTCTGCCGGACCAGCAGACCATGGCGGACATTGCCTGCGCCTTCCAAAGCGCGGTGGTGGATACCCTGGTTATCAAGTGTCGGCGGGGGGTGGAGCAAAGTGGCCTGACCACCCTGGTGATCGCCGGAGGGGTGTCCGCCAACCGCCTGTTGCGGCAGCGCCTGGAAGTGGCCATGGCCAGGGTCAACGCCCGGGTGTTCTACGCCCGCAATGAATTCTGTACCGACAACGGCGCGATGATCGCCTATGCCGGCTGCCAGCGGCTGTTGGCGGGCCAGCACGATGACCTGGGGGTGCGCGCCGTGCCGCGCTGGCCCCTGGATACCCTGGAGGCCGTGGGGGGCTAATGGATATCGTCTATATTCGCGATTTGCGCATCGATACCATCATCGGCATCTTCGACTGGGAGCGGGAGGTCAGGCAGACCGTCAGCCTCGACCTGGAGATGGCTGCCGACATCCGCAAGGCGGGGGCGAGCGACGATATTGAGCACACCCTCAACTACAAGGCGGTGGCCAAACGCCTGATCGCCCATGTGGAGGCCAGCCAGTGCCTGTTGGTGGAGCGCCTCGCGGAGGAGGTGGCGGCCATTGTCCTCGATGAGTTCAAGGTGCCCTGGTTGCGCCTGCGCCTGAGCAAGCCGGGGGCTCTGCGGGGGTCCCGGGATGTGGGGCTGATTATCGAGCGCGGGGAGAAACCCTGATGGCGCAGGTCTATGTGAGCATAGGCAGCAATATCGATCAACAGCGCCATATCCGGGCCTGCCTCGACGACCTGGCCGCGCACTTCGGCCACCTCAGCCTGTCCCCGGTGTACGAGAGCGAGGCGGTGGGGTTCGAGGGGGACAACTTTTACAACCTGGTGGCGGGGTTTGTCACCGAGCTGCCGGTGGGTGAGCTGTCGGAGCTGTTGCGGGCCATCGAGACCGCCAATGGGCGGCGCCGGGACGGACCCAGGTTCAGTGCCCGGACCCTGGATATCGATATCCTGACCTATGACGATCTGGTGGGTGTGGTGGACGGCATTGATCTTCCCCGGGATGAAATCCTCGCCAACGCCTTTGTTTTGCTGCCCCTGGCAGAGTTGGCCCCGGACGCCCGCCACCCCGCCACCGGCAAGACCTATCGCCAGCTGTGGGATGCCTATGACCAGGGCCGGCAAAAGCTGTGGGCCATCGAATTTCAGTGGCGCGGACAGTCCATCTCCCGCCCGACATACACATAATCGATCATTGCTGTCCCACAGTTTTTCGGGTATCTAGCGGTAAATCTAGCGCTGCGTTGAGTTTTCCTGAGAAGACTCCGTGGCGGACATGACTCCGGTACTGCTTTCCGCGGCACGCTGTGAATACATCCCTGTAAGCTCCGCGCCAGCGTCCCTGCTGGCGAGGGCCGCAAAAAGCGGTACCGGAGTCATATCTCCAGATATTTGGGGGGCAGCGGTGATAATCAATATCAAACTGAAAGCGCAGGAGCCCGATCTCCCGGGCGAATAACTCGGTGCTGGAGTCATCGCTCACAGGGCGGGTTCCTACCTGAGTCCAATCGGCACACAGTCAAGTTGAAAGATCTTCAGTCGCCTGGTTGAAGTGTACAGCCACGGCAACCCCTCGGCCTTATCACTGACTGCTGGCGCAGCGGATACACAGGCTGGTGTAGGGCACGGCCTTGAGCCGCTCGAGGGCGATCTCCTCCCCGCACCTGCCGCAGGTGCTGTACTCGCCGCTGGCGATGCGCTCCAGGGCCAGGCTGACCTTGTTCAATTCGTCCCGGGACTCATTGCCAATGGCCTCGATGACCTCATCGTTCTGGCGCTCCTGGGCCTGCTCCGACCAGTCGGCGGAGTGCTCGGCGGTGACGTCCTTCTTGACCCGTTCGAGGCGGTGCAGCAGGTCGTCCTTGCGGGCCTTCAGTTGGGCTTCGATCTCTTTGATGGCAGCCTGTGTCATGGTAGTCCTTGGTTGGTGGCCGCAATACAGGCGCCAGCGCCCAGTGGCGCCGGCGCCGTGGCCGGGGAGTTACTTCACTTCGATGCGCCGTTTTTGTGGCGCGGCTTCGGTGACCTTGGGGACGGTGATCTTCAATACACCGTCGTTGAATTCCGCGCCTATGTCCTCCTCGCGAACACTGTCGCCGAGACTGAAGCTGCGGGTGTACTTGCCGTACCTGCGCTCCTGGCGAATGACCTTGCCTGCCTTCTCTTCCTTGTCTTCCTGGCGGGTTTCCGC
>CAZWUP010000208.1:2432-5296 GCA_964637045.1 uncultured Porticoccaceae bacterium
CTCTATGGTGAGAACGCCGTCTTCCAGGTGCAGATGCAGGTCTTCCTTCTTCACGCCGGGGAGTTCGGCGCTTATCTCATAGTGGTCGCCATTTTCCTTGATGTCCACACGGGGGGTAAAAAAGCTGCTCATGGCGCCACCTTCACGGCGCACCGGGGCATAGAAATCGTCAAAAAACTTGTCCATGTCGAACAAGCTGCTGCGGGGTATCAGGGTCATAACATCACTCCTCCAAAAAGTCATAAAAATATTGAAGGCTTCGGACTGCAAACCTGAGTCTTCATTACCTTTATCAGGTCTTTGGCGGGGGTTTTCAAGGGCCAAAATAAATAACACGGGGGAACTTGACGCAGCTCAAGTCTTGTCGCCCCCCAGGTTGATGCCGCCGTCCACCGCGATGACCTGGCCGGTGATATAACCGGGGGTGGCAACCAAGAAGGCCGTCAGTGCGGCAATATCCTCCGGGGTGCCCACCCGCTGGAGGGGAATCTTTGCCAGGGTTTTGGCTTTCGCCTCTTCCGACATCTCGGCCTTGCCCTCTGGCCACAAAATACTGCCCGGGGCCACTCCATTGACATGAACCCAGGGCGCCAGTTCCCGGGCCAGCACCTTGGTCAGCATCACCAGGCCGCCCTTGGCAATGGAGTAGATGGGGTAGTCCGCCAGGGGATAGCGGGCATTGATGTCGGCGATATTGACCACCGCGCCGCGGGATTTTTTCAGTTCTTCGGCCAGGGCCTGAGCCAGAAAGAAGGGGCCCTTGAGGTTGCTGCCCACAAGGTCGTCCCATGCCGTCCCTGTGGCCGCCCCCAGGGGTGTGGGGTAAAAGGTGGAGGCATTGTTGACCAGGGCGTCCACTCGCCGCCAGTGATTGACAACCGCCTGCGCCAGGGCCTGGACTGCGTCGATACTGCACAAGTCGGCCTGAAAGGTGGCGGCGCTGGCGGGCCGGGCACCATTGAATTCCGCCGCCAGGGCCTCGGCTTCCGCCGCCGAGGTACCGAAGTGGATGGCAATATCATAGCCCCGCTGGTGCAGGGTGCGGGCGATGGCGGCGCCGATGCGCTTGGTGGCGCCGGTGACCAGCGCCACGGGACGGCTGTCGCTCATGGGATGGCGGGGGGAGGGCACTCCTCCCGAAAGTTGCGGATCGTCTGCTCCCGCTTATTGTCCAGGGCCTCGCCAATGGCTGCACCCTGCAGGCCCTGCTCGACAAATTCCCTGGGGGAAATGGTCAGCAGCCTGATAAACAGCTGCCGCAGCCACTGGCCCTGGACGTAGGGAATGTGCTCAAAGCCCTTGCGTCCCCGGGCGTCCGCCTCCACCGCCTGGAGAAACAAGTCGAAGCGTTCGGGCTTGCGGAAGGCGTCGGCGGCCTTGAAAATTTTCAGCAGGGTGATGGGCCGCAGCTCAAAGGCCTTGTGGCACAACAGGTGGAGGCGGGTCACCGGAATGGCCAGCTCCCGGTAGTCGTTGGGCACCTTGTAGCGGGCACACACCTCCTCCACCAGGGGAATGCCCCGCTCTTCGTGGCCGATATGGCGGGGCAGGATGTCCGGCGAGGTGGTGCCCTTGCCCAGGTCGTGGACCAGGGCACAAAACCGGATCCTGGGGTCGACGCTGATCTCCGCCGCCTGCTCGATGGCCATCAAGGTGTGCAGCCCGGTGTCGATTTCCGGGTGGAAGTCCGCCCGCTGGGGGATGCCGAACAGGCGGTCCACCTCTGGCAGCAGCACCTTGAGGGCGCCCACCCGGCGCAGGACCTGGATAAAAACCTGGGGCGAGCGCTCCCCCAGGGCCCGCTGGATTTCCATCCACACCCGCTCCGGCGTGAGGAAGTCGAGTTCGCCGGAGGTGGACAGCACCCGCATCAGGCCAATGGTTTCGGCGGCGATGGTAAAACCCAGGTGGTGGTAGCGGGCGGCAAAGCGGGCCACCCGCAGCACCCGCAGCGGGTCCTCGGCAAAGGCCGGGGAGACATGGCGCAACACCTTGTTGGTCAGGTCCAGCTGGCCGCCATAGGGGTCGATTACCCCGGTCTCTTCGCTCCAGGCCATGGCGTTGATGGTGAGGTCCCGGCGCTGCAGGTCTTCCTCCAGGGTCACCTCCGGGCCGGTGAAAAAGCTGAAGCCCTTGTAGCCCCGTCCGGACTTGCGCTCGGTGCGGGCGAGGGCGTACTCCTCCCCGGTCTGGGGGTGGATAAATACCGGAAAGTCCTTGCCCACCGGACGAAACCCCGCTCGGGACATGGCCTCCGGGGTGGCGTCCACCACCACCCAGTCCCGTTCAGTAAAGGGATACCCGAGAAGTTTGTCGCGGACGGCGCCGCCTACCAGATAGGTTTTCATGGGGAGAATGATAACAGCGCTTGGGTGATGTGCCTAAGCAATGGACGGATTGGTCGGGCCACTGACGGGATGGCGCCGCCGCGGGGGGAAAAGGCGAGGCGGCAAAAATCGTTTGGGCTTGGGGAGCAAAGCAGTTAGAATACCCACCGCTTCGGCCGGGGCCAGACCCGGCCTGGCAGATTTGCCGTTTTTTGCACCCGTAGCTCAGCTGGATAGAGCGTTGCCCTCCGGAGGCAAAGGTCAGAGGTTCGAATCCTCTCGGGTGCGCCAAACCAAAAAGCCACCCTTGCGGTGGCTTTTTGGTTTGGCAGCTTACAGCAGGGCTCGAACCGGCCGGAGGTTCGACAAACTCCGTCAGGAGTTTGGACCAAGCCGCGACCAGCGGCGCAGCCCCGCAGGGGTCAAAACGCCCACAAGGCGTTTTGAGTCAATCCTCTCGGGTGCGCCACTTCACTGCGTTACGTGACTTCCCTCAGGATTGCCGGCCCTACGAGCACAGCTCTCCGGGCGTTCGGG
>CAZWUP010000209.1:0-5243 GCA_964637045.1 uncultured Porticoccaceae bacterium
GCAGGACGCGCGGCAGGTAGCGGCAGGTAGCGCGGCAGGTAGCGCGGCACTCTACGACCACGCAATCTCCTGCCAGCTGATTGCTTCGCTGCCCTTATTATCCCGACAGTCATTGCTGCACCTCAACTATCTGGAGCCCCTCAGGAAAACCCGACGTTTCACTGTGGCCAAGCCCAAACCACCGGGGGCTTTGCGATTGCCGGCACCGGGTCGACATCAGTCCCCGGCGAAGAAAAACACCTCCCGGGTCAGGAAGGTGTAATCCGCCTCCACCGCCATCAAGCCGACAAGCACCAACAGACAAAGGGGCGGCAGGAGGATGGTGTACACCAGCGCCAGGCGCTCCCACATCATGTGCATGAAAACAGCGACGATTAGACCTGCCTTGAGAAACATAAACAGCAGAATCAAGGACCAGCGCAAAAGTCCCTCGAGGTGCAGGATATCCACCATGTAGGAAAACCCACTGAGGATAAACAGCAGGACCCAGATTTTCAGATAGATCCCGATGGGATGTTGTTGACCGACCTCTGCCATACGCCCTCCTACCATAGATAAAAGAATGCAAAAATAAAGACCCATACCAGGTCGACAAAGTGCCAGTAGAGCCCGGCGATTTCCACATTCTGGTAACGCCCGCTGCGGTCGTAGTCGCCCTTCAGCACCTTGCGGGCAATCACCGCCAGATAGATTACTCCGGCGGAAACGTGCAAACCGTGAAAGCCGGTGATCATAAAAAAGGAGGCCCCAAATTGTGCCGCGCCCATGGGATTGCCCCAGGGCCTGACGCCCTCCTCGATCAGCTTGGTCCATTCAAAAGCCTGCATACCGACAAAGCTGGCGCCGAGAACAATGGTCAACAACAACATGATGGCGGTCTTGCGCTTGTCCTTGCGGTAGGCAAAATTTACCGCCATGGCCATGGTGCCACTGCTGGTGATCAGCACAAAGGTCATGATGGCAATCAGGATCAGGGGCAGATGCTGACCGAAAATGGTGAGGGCAAAAACCTCACTGGCATTGGGCCAGGGGTCGGTGGCGGACATCCTTACCGTCATATAGGCGGTCAGGAAGCAGGAAAAAATAAAGGTGTCGCTGAGGAGGAAGATCCACATCATGCCCTTGCCCCAGGGCACCTGAAACACCTGGCGATCACCCGCCCAGTCGGGAATGATCGCTCCGTGACCGCCACCTTTGGCGGTGCTCGAAATATCCTGTGCCATGGGGTTTCCTCCCGTATTTACACTGCATCAACCTCAGGTACGCAGCAACAGGGCAAACAGCCCCAGCCACAATAACAACAGGTAGTGCCAGTACACGCTGCACGACTCCACAGTCAGGCGAAGACTCCTGGGGGACTCGCCGGCAAGGAGCTTGGCCCCACCCCTAGCCCACACCACCAGGCCGCCGAGCAAATGAACGCCGTGGAGCCCGGTCAACAGATAGAAAAACGAATTGGCGGGATTGCTGGCCACCAGGTAGCCAGCGTCACTCAACTGTTGCCAGACCCAGTATTGGGCAGCCAAAAAGGCCAGGGCGAAAACACCTCCGGCGGCATAGGCGCTATGTAGCAGCCGCCACTGCCCGCGCACGATGGCGTAGCGAGCGCCCTGCAGAGCAATACTGGCCACCACCAGCAATGAGGTGCTGAACCACAGGGCCCCGGGATCTGGCAAGGGTCGCCAGTCCCCCAGGTGCATGCGCATGTGGTAGGCGGTGACAAACAACAGGAACAGCGAGGTAATCACCACCAAAAATACCCACAGCGCCAGCTTGCCGGCGACATAGGGGGTATAGCCGGAGTTGTCCGCCTCCCGGGGATCGACGTCCACCCCCTGTTCCAGCCAGGTTTTCGCAGTGACCCTCTGGAGCACCACCCACCACACGAAGATGGCCATCACAGCCACCATAAAGAGCACGATGATATTCATGGCTGTGACTCCCCTTCAGCTTCCCGGCCTTCCTTCCCTGGCACTGTCTGGGGGATAAAGTCACGGCTGGCGCCAGGCACACTGTAGTCATAGGCCCAGCGGTACACCACCGGCAGCCTGGGGCCCCAGTTGCCGTGGGCCGGCGGGGTTTCCGGGGTCTGCCATTCCAGGCTGGTGGCACCCCAGGGGTTGCCGTCGGCTTTCTTGCCGTGGCGCAGGCTCCACACCAGATTGATTAAAAAGACGATCTGCACCACCGCCACGAAAAGCGCAGCAATGGTGATCCCCACATTCATATCCTGGGCGGACTCGGGAATAAAATCCGTACTCAGATTGGCATAGTAGCGACGGGGCACACCGAGAATACCCAGGTAGTGCATGGGCAGGTAGATGGCGTAGGTACCCAGAAAGGTCAACCAGAAATGCCACTTGCCCAGGGTGTCGTTGAGCATCCGGCCGGTGATCTTGGGAAACCAGTGATAGATGGCGCCGAACAGCACCAGCACCGGCGACACCCCCATCACCATGTGGAAGTGGCCGACGACGAAGTAGGTATCCGAGAGGGGCAGGTCCACCACCACATTGCCGAGAAACAGCCCCGTCAATCCGCCGTTGACAAAGGTAAATATAAAGCCGATGGCAAACAGCATGGGTACCGTGAGATGAATATTGCCCTGCCACAGGGTCAGCACCCAGTTGTACACCTTGATGGCTGTGGGCACCGCGATGATCAGGGTGGTAACGGCAAAGAAGAAGCCAAAGTACGGGTGCATGCCGCTGACGTACATATGGTGAGCCCAGACGATAAAGCTGAGCACACCGATGGCGAGAATGGCCCACACCATCATTCGGTAACCGAAGATATTCTTGCGGGCATGGGTGCTGATCAGGTCGGAGACAATGCCAAAGGCGGGCAGCGCGACGATATAGACCTCCGGGTGGCCAAAGAACCAGAACAGGTGCTGGAACAGAATCGGGCTGCCGCCCTCGTGATCGAGCACTTCCCCCTGGGAAAGCAGCGCCGGCATAAAGAAGCTGGTGCCCAGGGTCTGGTCAAGCATCATCATCAGGGCGCTGACAAATAGCGCAGGAAACGCCAGCAGGCCCAGGATGGTGGCGACAAAAATACCCCACACCGTAAGGGGCATGCGCATCAGGGTCATGCCCCTGGTGCGCGCCTGGAGCACCGTGGTGACATAATTCAGGCCGCCCATGGTAAACGCGATGATGAAAATCGCCAGGGATACCAGCATCAGGATAATGCCCCAATCCTGACCCGGGGTACCGGGCAAAATCGCCTGGGGCGGGTACAGTGTCCAGCCAGCGCCCGAGGAGCCGCCGGGGACAAAGAAGCTGGCCATCAGCACCAGCACCGATACCAGGTAAAACCAGAAGCTGAGCATATTGAGATAGGGAAACACCATATCCCGCGCGCCGATCATCAACGGGATCAGGTAATTGCCAAACCCGCCCAACAACAGTGCCGTAAGCAGATAGATCACCATGATCATGCCGTGCATGGTGATGAACTGGTAGTAGGCACTGGGGCTGATAAAGTCGAAGCTGTGGGGAAACCCCAACTGCAGGCGCATCAGACCCGACAACACCAGGGCCACCAGGCCCACGGCAATGGCCGTCATCCCGTATTGAATGGCAATGACTTTGTGGTCCTGACTCCAGATATAGCGGGAAATAAAACTTGTGGGCTCGTGGTGCACATAGGCTTCATCGGCAATGGCTAGCTGTTCCATTTATTCTCCCCTGCCTGTTGCTGCTTGCAAATTGTCCGCGCCGACCCGCTCCCCCTGGGGGTCCAGGGTGGCGATATAGGCGACCACATCATCGATTGCTGAATTGCCGCCCAGAATGGAGGCCATGGCCGCCATCTGCTGGCCGTATTGGTCGTCCCGATGGCTGCCCCTCAGGCCGTCGCGGAAGTTCTTCAGCTGGGTGGCCAGGTAGCCACTCGCCATACCCGCCAGGCGCGGCGCCCCCATATTCCAGATTCCTTCACCGTTGTCGCCGTGACAGACCGAGCAATTGCGGAAGAGTTTTTTACCGCGCTGGACATCGCCGGGGAGGGCTGCGGCCACTCCCGCGGCGGACTGACCCGGAAGCGACGCGATGTAGGCGGACACACTGGCAATGGCCTCGTCGTCGGGAAGTACCCCCGCCATCGCCACCATCTGCTGGCCGAGGGTGTCCCGGGAGTCGGCTCCCCGCTTGCCATTGCGGAAATTGTGCAGCTGGCGAGCCACATAGTGTTTGTCGAGACCGGCAAGGTTGGGGGCATTCAACTCCGGGTTGCCCTCGCCGTCACTGCCGTGGCAGGCCACGCAGGTGGCGTAGTGGCCGGCCCCCGCAGCAGACACGCGAGAGGCCTTAGCCAGGGTGTCGGCAAAGCTGGGCTGGGTGGCCAGCCACTGATCGAACTCCTGCTCCTCGGCGATCACCACCCGACCGCGCATCACATAGTGTCCAATGCCACACAGCTCCATGCACAGCACATCGAAGGTTCCGGTACGGGTCGGGGTAAGCCAAAAATGGGTGACCATACCCGGCACCATATCCATCTTGACGCGAAACTGGGGGACGGCGAAGTTGTGCAAGACGTCCTTGGACCGGGCCAGAAACTTCACCGGAACATTGAGGGGCAGGTAGACCTCGTTGCCGGCAACCAGAATATCGTCCTGCCCCGCCGGATCATCGGGGTCCAACCCCAGGGGGTTGTCCGCGGCAAAAAAGCGGGGATCGCTGGCCCCCAGCTCCCCGTCGGCGCCGGGATAGCGATAGCTCCAGCCCCACTGCTGGCCAACCACCTCCACCTCAATGGCATCCTCGGGCACGGCGACAAACTGAGCCCATACAAACAGGCCCGGGGCCAGCAGCACCATGATGCCCACGGTGGTGAGGCCGGTGAGCCATATTTCGAGCTTTTTGTTTTCCGGCTCGTACGCCGCGCGGGAATTTTCCTTGTGGCGGAAGCGGATCACCGCGTAGGCCACGAACAAATTGACCGCGATAAACACCAGACCGGTCACCCACACAGTGAGGTTGACGGTGTTGTCGATCATTTGCCAATTGGAGGCGATGGGGGTAAACCACCAAGGGTTGAAGATATGAAACAGTACCGTGCCCACTACCAGCACAATCAAGACAATTGCTATCGCCATACTTGCCGATCCCCATGTTGTAGTTATGGAGGACTTCATCCCTCAGGCCCACACCTTGGTGGTGGGCTGGGACGGGTAGCCGGCAGGCATCTCGACGCAGTTTATTTGGGTTGGTGTACTACTCAGCACTACCGGTGGT
>CAZWUP010000210.1:0-5235 GCA_964637045.1 uncultured Porticoccaceae bacterium
GACTGCCATCCTTGTATAGATCCCAACACAACCGCCAGCGTTCACCCAGCTGTAACCTGGACACCAATTCCCGGCCCAGCCAGTCCGGCAATGGCTGAGCCTCTGCCTCATTGCCGCTGGCGCACAAGTAGCCGCGCAGGCCGAGTCCCCGCGGCGAGCCCACGATTTTCAGGTGCCGGAAACATTCGCCAATAAGAGTCAGCAGCTGACCTCGGCGAGCAAACGCCCCCAGTCTGGTGGTATCAATACCCATCACGGCGTCCCCCTGGAAGCCGCTCAAGATTACCCGTGCGCCGGTAGCAACCACCGCCCGCTGGGTATCATAGACTGCTGATTTGATGGGATTTCCACAGGGCTCTGCAGTGGAACGCTGGATTTCCCGCTCGGGGGTGAAAAGCTGGTAATCCGCCATGGAGGTATAGTGAATGGGGATGTCCAGCCTCCCCGCCACCAGCCCGGCCAGCTCACCCTCCCTGTCCTGGGGCAGCAGATCGCCGGCGATGCTGGTGAAGGCGGTTGCGGTGCCACCCCGGCTGCGAATATCGGCAACGGCCTCTGCGGCAATGGAGGTTGAGTCCATACCGCCACTCAGCTCCACGGCCAGGCGATCGGTGCGCACCCGGTCAGTTACCGCCTGCCGGAAAAGAAACTGAAACTCCTCCAGGCAGGACGTCAGCGAGCGACCGGCCATTGGCTCTTGCGTCGACAACCGCCAGTACCTGCGGGTGGAGATGCTACCATCCGCCGCGACCGTCAGGATCGAGGCCGGCGGCAAAGCGCGAATCTGCCGATAGATGGTGAGCTCTTCCTCCAAATAGGTACCCACCAGCAGAAAATCCCCGATGGCGGTATCGTCCAGCTCCCGGGAGACCCCGGGGTGCAGCAACAGGGCTTCAATACGGCTGGCAAAGATAAAGGCGCCGGGCGTGACGGTGTAAAACAGGGGTCTGACACCGAAGTGATCGCGGACACAGAGCAACCGCTGAGCCTCGCCATCCCAGAGTGCGAAGGCGAAGTCGCCAATCAGGTATTCCAGAAAGGTTTCGCCGAAGGCTTGGTGGGCGCGAAGGATCAACTCCAGATCGGGGGTATCCGACCGCAATCGCCAGCCCTGACCGCCCAACCTGGCGGCCAGCTCCTGGCGGCCGTCGAGCCGCACATCGCCTGTTATCCAGGTGTTGTCGTCCAGAGTGCAGGGCTGCTGCTGGTTTGCGGACTCCTGCCCGGTACGCAGCAGGGCGTGGGCCAAACCCATGGAGCCTTTGGCGCGGTTGACAATGCCATCCGGAGCATAGGCCCCCATGGCCCCCGCCATCTGCTCCAGCAGGGCCGCAGCCACAGGCCTTCCATCCCGATTGACAATACCGGCAATGCAACTCATGTTGCCAACATCCTTATTGTGTTGTTTTTATTCTGAATCCATTGTTGTCGCCATCCAGGACAACCTTAGCCTGGCCCAAACGACCAATCCACGAGCAATGCTACTCCCGAGAACCGCTCTGATCAATAGTGTCCACGGCGAACAGCATCGAAGCGAAAAAAAAGGGCCTTCCTCGTTGGAAAACCCTTTATTCATTTGGTAGCTACGGGCAGACTTGAACTGCCGACCCCAGCATTATGAATGCTGTGCTCTAACCAGCTGAGCTACGTAGCCAAAAGCGGCGGCAATTCTCGCCATTTTGCCAATTCTTGTCAAGCAGAGACGCCCTATTGATCCGCAGTTTCGACGACAAACTCCACAATCAACTTCGAGACCTGTTGCGGCTGGTCGTGATGTAGCCAATGCCCGGCCTCGGCGATGCCGACAACCCGCAGGTCGCGGAAATGGCTTGCGGTACCATCCGCCTCCGGGCTGTCGGACCAGCTTTGCTCACCATAGATCAATAACACCGGGCAACGGATGCTCTGCCACAGAGATTCTCGCTCGCGATTGGAGATTTCCGGGCGCAGGCGCTGGTCCATCATCGGGTCGCACTTCCACCGGTATTTGCCGTTGTCCAACTGGCGCAACCCGTGAATCGTCAGGTGCTCCGCCATATCTTCGGGAAATTTGGGATTTTGCTCCACCAGTCGCGCCATGGCCTCGGCCACGGAGCTGAACTCACGGCTGCGGCGCTTGGCGGACTTCTGGCTCGCCTCAAGGTAGGTGTGCAAACGCTCTGGCGCCGCCAATTCGGCCTCCAGGCGGCGCAACTTGCGGGGCAGACTCAAGCCCTCCATGGCCACCAGCCTGCTTACCTTGTCGGGGTAGGCGGCGGTGTAGAGGGTTGCCAGGGTTGAGCCCAGGGAATGTCCGATAACGGTGAATCTATCCCAGCCCAGGTGGTCCACCAAGGCCACCAGATCCACCAGGAACTCGCCCAGGTAGTAGGCGCCGCTGTTGTCCCACTCCGACTCCCCGTGACCTCTCAGATCCGGGGCCACGATATCGAAGCGGCCCCCTATGTCCGCCACCAGCCGATCCCAGTTGCGGTTGTGGTCCTTGCCGCCGTGAATCAGCAGCAGGCACGGCGCGCCGGGATTGTGCCAGCGGGCGTAGCTGAGGGCCAACCGAGAGGATTGATAGG
Source organism: uncultured Porticoccaceae bacterium (assembly GCA_964637045.1). Taxonomy (GTDB): domain Bacteria; phylum Pseudomonadota; class Gammaproteobacteria; order Pseudomonadales; family Porticoccaceae; genus CAYXXZ01. The sequence goes on from CAZWUP010000210.1 coordinate 2,568, forward strand.
AGTAGATACTGGGCTCGGCCACTGTGCCCCCTAGACGTTGAAGCGGAAATGGACGACATCGCCGTCGCGCACCACGTAATCCTTGCCCTCAAGGCGCCATCTTCCGGCATCCTTGGCGCCCTGTTCTCCTTTGTAGGCGACAAAATCGTCGTAGGAGATGACTTCGGCGCGGATAAAACCCTTCTCGAAGTCGGTGTGGATAACAGCGGCGGCCTTGGGCGCCGTGGCGCCAATGGGGATGGTCCAGGCGCGCACTTCCTTGACCCCGGCGGTGAAGTAGGTTTGCAGGTTTAGGAGCTGGTAGCCGGCGCGGATCACCCGATTGAGGCCGGGTTCGTCCATGCCCATTTCCTGGAGGAATTCCAGCTTGTCGGCATCGTCCAGCTCGGCGATTTCGGCTTCGATTTTGTTGCATACCGCCACCACAATGGCGCCCTCCTCCTCGGCCACGGCGTTGACGACATCCAGGTAGGGATTGTCGTCGAAGCCATCCTCGGCCACATTCGCGATATACATCACCGGCTTGCTGGTAAGCAGATGAAAACTGCCCACTACCCGCTTTTCCTCGTCAGTCATTGCCTTCATCAGGCTCCGGGCGGGCTTGCCCTCGCCAAAATGGGGAATCAACTGTTCGAGCACAGCCTTCTGGGCAATCGCCTCCTTGTCACCGCCCTTGGCATTGCGGGTCACCCTTTGCAGTTGCTTTTCGCAGCTGTCGAGGTCGGCAAAAATCAGCTCCAGCTCAATGATCTCGATATCCCGCCGGGGATCGACACTGTTGGAGACATGGATCACATTGTCGTCCTCGAAACAGCGCACCACATGGGCGATGGCGTCGGTCTCGCGGATATTTGCCAGGAACTTGTTGCCCAGGCCCTCCCCCTTGGAGGCACCGGCCACCAGGCCCGCGATATCGACGAACTCCATGGTGGTGGGCACCACCCGCTCGGGCTTGACGATTTCCGCAAGCTTGTCCTGGCGGGGATCGGGCACGGCGACAATGCCCGTATTGGGCTCGATGGTACAGAATGGAAAGTTCTCGGCATCGATACCGGCCTTGGTCAGGGCGTTGAACAGGGTGGATTTGCCCACGTTGGGCAGGCCAACGATTCCGCATTTAAATCCCATCGGTGCAGCCTCTCTGTAGTCTGGTGTAGCGACGGGGTCTGTCACCCCGTCAGGGTGGTGGTCAGGGGGTGTGCAGGGCCGTCATGGCGGCATTCCACTTGCCCGCCACCACCAGCGGGATCACTTCGATGCTGGCGCGGACCGCGTCCTCCAGCAGCTGTTGCTCGCCGCCGGGAGCCTTGCGCAGGACGTAGTCAACCACTTCGCTGGCGTGGCCGGGGTGGCCAATGCCGAGCCGCAAGCGGCCGAAATCGCGACTGTTACCCAGGGCGCTGATGATGTCCCTGAGGCCGTTGTGGCCGCCGTGACCACCACCGATTTTCAGGCGGGCGACGCCAGGAGCCAGGTCGAGTTCGTCATGGGCCACCAGGATTTCCCCCGCGGCAATGGCAAAAAAATTGGCCATCGCCGCCACGGCCTGGCCGCTGCGGTTCATATAAGTGGTGGGGATCAGCAGACGCAGCTCGTGACCATTGATGCTGACCTTGCCGGTCAGGCCATGAAACTTTTTTTCTTCCCTGAGGGCGCAACCCTGGCTGCTGGCCAGGGCGGCAACAAAATCGGCCCCGGCATTGTGACGGGTCCGGTCGTACTTCGGGCCGGGGTTTCCCAGCCCGACTATCAGTTTAACCGGGGTGTCCAATGGCGGGGCCTAGGGGGAGCGGGGCGGAAAGAGTTACTCCGCGCCGGGCTCCTCGGCTTCTTCTTCAGTCATGCCGCGGGGCTTGATGATGCTGGCCACCGGCAGGTCGTGGTCGGCACCGTGGCTCAGGTCCACACTCTCGACACCTGCGGGCAGCGTGATATCGGAAATATGCACGATGCCTCCGAGCTCAACATCGGCCAGATCGACTTCAATGAACTCCGGCAGATCCTGGGGCAGACACTGAATATCCAGCTCGGTGATGGAGTGGGCGACGATACCGCCGGCCTTGACACCCTTGGCGCGCTCTTCATTGATAAAATGAAGGGGAACCTTGGTGTGCAGCTTCTGAGTTCTATCCACCCGCTGGAAGTCCACGTGAAGCAAGGTGGGCTTGGCGGGGTGACGCTGGACGTCCTTGAGGATGACCTCCTCGCTGCCCACGCCCTCGATATTGACGGTGATGATGTGGCTGTAGAAGGCCTCATTGGCCAGCGCCTGGACCATGTCGTTGTGCAGCAAGCTGATATTTTGCGGGTCTTTCTTGCCGCCATAGATGATGGCGGGAATTTGATTGGCCAGACGACGAAGGCGGCGGCTCGCACCTTTCCCCATATCGCCACGGACCACAGCATTAATAGCGAAATCGACCATGAGTCGGACTCCTGTTTAGTCTGTCAGTATCCGCGACCAGAATAGCAGACAGCATTTTGGTTGATGCCCCATAGGGCAGTTGTTATCCCCGCCCTGTTCTAGATGAACATGGCGCTGATGGATTCTTCGTTGCTGACCCGGCGAATAGCCTCCGCCAGCAAGGGTGCCAGGCTAAGCTGGCGGATTCTCTTGCAACCCTTGGCCTCGGCACTGAGGGGGATGCTGTTGGTAACCACCAGGGTG
>CAZWUP010000211.1:0-5226 GCA_964637045.1 uncultured Porticoccaceae bacterium
CCGTAGGAGAGACTGAGGGTAAAGTCGGCGGGCAACAGCACCGTGGCCTCCAGCTCAAAACCCTCGATGGTCACGTCACTGGTGGATGCCGCCCGCACCGGACCACCGGTACTGGGATCGATGACGATCTGGGTGTACTGGTAGTCCTCATAATCCTGGTAGAAGTAGGCGCCGTTGACCCTCAGGGTGCCGTCCAGCCAGTCGGACTTGATGCCGGCCTCGTAGTTCTCGATGGACTCGGGGGAAAAGCTGGCCCACTCGGTCTCGGTGGGGCTGGCGCTGCGTGGTGCCAGATTGGCGCCGGCGGAGCGGTAGCCGGTGCTGGTGGTGACATAGGCCATCAGGCTCTCTGAAAAGCTGTGGTCCAACGTCACCAGGTAGTTGAATTCCCGCTCGTCCCCCTGCCAGGTCAAGGGCCGTTGCGGACCACCGGGGAAGGTGCCATTAAAGCCGCTACTCTCCCTGTCGTCGTCGGTAAAGCGGCCCCCCAGGGTCAGGTTGGTGGCCTCCGTCAGCCGGTAGGTGCCCTGGACATAGGCCGACATGGATTTCATCTGGGTTTCCATTAATATGCCGGTGAGGAATACCGGGAAGGGCAGCACGGTGTGGATCTCGGGATAGGTGCCGGTAAGCTGGTCCTCGTTGGTTTCCTCATCGAAGTAGTAGAGGCCGGAGGTCAGATCGAGGCGATCGCCGAGGAAGCTGCCGTTGACCTGGATCTCGGCGGTGAACTGGGACAGGTCCGGCTTGTCCTGGATGGTGTAGCCCAGGCCCGGGGGCAGGGTCAAATTGACGTTGACATCCATGTCCCGCTGGCCGGTGAGAAACTTCACTTCGCCCCACTCGGTCTCGTGGGTGATATTCAGGTTGAGGGTGGTGACCTCGGCGTTCTGCTTCTGGTCCGAGCCCACCGCGGGAGTGGTGATCAGCCCGCCGACAAAAACACCCCCAACATTGGGCATGCCGCTGAAGCTGAAGTCATTGGGCTGGGTAGCCACCACGATGGTGCTGACGGAATCCACCTCCACCCGCTCGGCGGTGAACAGGGCGCTGGTGGCGTCGCTGATGTTCCACAGCAGCTTGGCCCGCAGCATTTGGTTCTCGTGGCTGCCCAGGTCGGTGCCGTCCTGGTAGTTGAGGTAGTCGTCGCGCTCATCGTGGTGGGCCACCAGGCGCAGGGCCGCGGAATCCCCCAAGGGCAGATTGACGGCGCCGGTAAACCCCTGGGTACCCTCCTGACCGTACTCCCCCTTCACATAGCCGGTGACCCCGGCGTCCACATCCGGGTTGACGGTGGTGATCAGCAGGGCGCCGCCAGTGGTGTTGCGGCCGAACAGGGTGCCCTGGGGACCCTTCAGGGTCTGCACCGTGTCCATATCGATCATGCTGCCATTCATGCCGTAGGTGCGCCCCACCACCATGCCGTCGATATAGGTGCCCACCGCGGGGTCGATCTGGCTGGTGACATCGTTCTGCACGTTGCCGCGGATGGCAACCGTATTGCTGATGGCGCCGTTGGCGCCGGCCCTGATGGACACATTGGGGTTGTTGACGCTGAGATCGGTAAACTCGCGAATGCCGCGCTTGTCCAGCTCATCGGCGGTAAACACGGTCACCGCCACCGGCACGTCCTGGGCGCTTTCCTGCCGCTTACGGGCGGTGACGACGATTTCCTCCAGGCTGGAGGCCTGAGCCTGAGCGAGGGCTGGCAGACCCAGCGCGCCAAGGCCGGTGATGGCGGCAATGGAAATTGAGAGCAGTCTAGGATTTTTCATTGTTGGAAAACCTCGTTATGGATTGTTGTCGGGAGGACTGCGGTGGGCCGACCCGTATCAGCGCGGAGCGGTTGGAGTCCTGCCATTCCCCTGGGCAATACACGTCAGACAGGATTTTATATTACACCTGTAAAACGTTTTCCAAGTGTAACCCATGGCGGCAACCCGCGGCAATACCAATCCATACTGACCCCAGGTGAATTCCACGGCAGCCAACCGCGGTGGATCAGCCTGTTGCCCGGCCCACCGACGAGGCCGCGGCGAACAGCTGGCGGCCGGGTCCGGACACCGGGGTTGCGCCGGAGCTGCCAGGCCGCGGGAGCGAACAGACCCTACCCTTTTATCCCCCAGTTGTGGACAATGGGCCCCACGGGGAACGGCGTGCCACCCCTGCCCCTAGCCCCGCAACCCTCACCACACCCAAGGCGCCCAAGAGATGACACCGACAAGCCGAGCCCTGGCGCTGATAGCCACCCTGTTTTTGGCCCTTGGCGGCTGCGGCGGCACCGATAGCGCTGGGCCGCCAACGGTGGGTTTTGTGGACGCCTTTCAGGACAGCACCATTGCCCGGGCCAGGGATGGATTTCTTCAGGCCCTGGCGGACAAGGGTTATTCCGAAGCGGACGGCACCCTGCGGGTCATCTACCGCAATGCCCAGGGGGATATCCCCACCCTCACCCAGATCGTCAAATACCTAGTGGCCGAAGGGGTCACCCTGATGGCCACCAGCCCCTCCCTGTCCACCATCACCGCCATTCAGAACACCCGGGAAATCCCCATTTTTATGATGGTGGCGCCCACCCCGGAGCTGATGCAGGTGCGGGACAGTGGCGGCCGGGATCCACCCAACCTGTTTGGCGTGGCGGAGAACCTGGACTATATCGATACGTCGTTTTCCCTGATTCCCCACCTGCTCACACCCAGGGGGGAGCGCTTGCGGGTGGGGCTGCTCTACAACCAGTCGGAGCCCCAGTCGGTGGCTGCCCATGGGCGGCTGTCTCAGCTGGCCACCGAGCTGGGGGTGGAGCTGGTGGCGCGGCCGGTGAACACCACTGCCGATGTGCACCTGGTGACCGGCGCCCTGCTCAACGCAAATCTCGACGGCTTTTTCGCCAACCCGGACAACACCGTGTTCGGCGCCTTTGAAACCATTCTCAAATCCTGCAACCAGGCCGGGGTGCCCATTTTTACCAGCGAGGCGGGATTGGTGGCCCGCGGCGCCGTGGCGGCCTACGGCGCGGATATCTACACCTGGGGCTACCAGGCGGGGGAGCAGGCGGCAACCTTTCTCAGCACCGGCTCCACTGCCGGCATGACCTGGGAGATGGTGCAGCTGCGCCATAAAGTCTACAACCCGGAGGCCGCCGAACGCTTTGGCATCGGCGTCCCCCCAGACTTTGTTCCCGCGCGCTGATGGTATTTTTCATTTCCGCCCTGGTTCTCGGCCTGTGCCTGTCGGCGATGGGGCTGGGGATTTTCATCACCATGAAAATCTTCCGCATTCCGGATATCACCACCGACGGCAGCTATACCCTGGGGGCTGCGGTCACCGCCGTCGCCCTGATGCAGGGCTGGCCCCTGACCGCCACCCTGGTGCTGAGCATGGCGGCGGGGGCTGCGGCCGGCGTCATTACCGGGCTGGTCCACACCCGGCTGAAGATCGAGGCCCTGCTGGCGGGCATTCTGGTGATGACAGCGCTGTACTCCGTCAACCTGAGTGTGCTGGGGCGCTCCAACATTCCCCTGGTGGGCGGGGAAACGGTGTTCACCTGGTTCGCGCTCTTTCCCCGGGGAGTCTACAACGAGCTCTGGGTCGGGGTTGTTGTGGTGTTTCTTCTCAGCGCCCTGCTGAGCTATTTTCTGCGCACCGATTTTGGCATCGCCATGCGCGCCACCGGCAACAGCGAATCCATGGCCAGGGCTCTGGGCATCGACAACCAGCGCATGAAAATTATCGGCCTCGCCCTGGCCAACGCCCTCACCGCCCTCAGCGGTTTCCTGGTGGCCCAGTATCAGAATTTTGCCGATATCAATATGGGCATCGGCATTGTGCTGGTGGGCCTGGGCTCGGTGCTGATCGGTGACGCCCTGGTGGGCTGGCTGGGCATCCGCCGCATCTGGTTGCAACTGCTGGCGGTGATCGCTGGCTGTGTGATGTTTCAGCTGGTGTTGGCCGCGGCCCTGTCCCTGGGGGTAAACCCCAACCTCCTGAAGCTGGTTACCGCGGCGTTTGTACTGGCCATCGTCGGTTTGCCGCGGCTCTTTGGCTGGGGGCAACAGCGGGCATGATCGACCTCAGGGGCATCGCCAAAACCTACAATCAGGGCCAGGCCACCGAAGTCCGGGCCCTGGAACCCCTGGACCTGACCATTGCCAAGGGCACCTTTGCCGTGGTCATCGGCGGCAATGGCTCCGGCAAGTCGACGCTGCTGGATATTGTGTCCGGGGCGGTACAGCCCAGCAGCGGCCGCATCACCATCGCCGGCCGGGATGTCACCGGAGTGGCGGAACACAGACGCAGCCAATGGATCGCCCGGGTGTTCCAAAACCCCCTGGCGGGCACCGCCTCGGAACTCAGCATCCTCGACAACTTTCGCCTTGCGGCACTGCGCAGCCGAGCCAAAAAGCTGGTGATCGGCATCGACGACGCCTTCAAGCGGCGGGTGCAGGACCAGGTGGCCCGCCTCGGCCTGGGCCTGGAAAACAAGCTCCATCAACCCATGGGCACGCTGTCCGGCGGCCAGCGCCAGGCCCTCACCCTGGTAATGGGGGTAATGGATCGCGCCGATATTCTGCTGCTGGACGAGCCCACCGCGGCCCTGGATCCCAATTCCGCCAGGATAGTGCTGGCAACCGCCCAGAGCCTGATTGCCGAACATCATCTCACCGCGCTACTGGTTACCCACAACCTGGCGGATGCCCGACAGCTGGGCAACCGCTTGCTTCATATCGATCGCGGGCGGATTGTCCGCGACCTGAACAGTGAGGAAAAGTCGCAAGTCGAACTGGAAGCTATGTTCACCTGGTTCGGCCAGGTCTGATCAGCGCAGATAGTGGCGTCGGATTACGCTTCGCCAATTCAACCTACCCACTTACACACAACTCAGATTCAAAGGCTATACGGCGGTGGTGGCCGAGGGCAGAGGTTTCCAGTACCGGCACGAGTACATCCCTGTTGCCGACGCTGCGGGAAACCTCTGCCCTCGACTCCAAAATGTCGCCCCAATTTCCCACTTGTGCGCAAAATTACAGCGAAATACCCGCCACTGCTGCTAAGCTTCCAACAAGAAATAATTTCACCCAAGGAACCTCTGATTAATCCGTGTTTTGTCATTGCGGACCCACCAGAAGTAGGCGCCTGAAGCGAAGCGCTTCGCGGGGCCTGCCAAGCGTAGCGAAGCAATCTCGGAGCCATTTAAAATTCAACGAGTTACGAGATTGCTTCGTCGTT
>CAZWUP010000212.1:0-5226 GCA_964637045.1 uncultured Porticoccaceae bacterium
GGCTTTAAAATGCCCTTCTGATTGCAGTTTTCCCAGAGATCCCCCTGTGTACGGTCCCCTGATCGACGAATTGATTTCGGCCCTGCGTTGCCTGCCGGGGGTTGGCCCCAAATCCGCCCAGCGCATGGCGTTGCACCTGCTGGAAAGAAACCGCCCCGGCGCCCGCACCCTCGCCGCCGCCCTGGAACAGGCCGCCGCCAGGGTGCAGCGCTGTCCCAAGTGCCGCAACCTGACGGAGGCCGACCTCTGCGTCATCTGTGCCAACCCGCGGCGGGACCAGAGCATGATCTGTGTGGTGGAGACCCCGGCGGACCTTTTTGCCATCGAGCAGTCCGGCAGCTACCAGGGCCTGTATTTTGTGCTGATGGGTCACCTGTCGCCCATCGACGGCGTCGGCCCCGACGCCATCGGCATCGACCACTTGCTCCAGCGCCTGGGGGATGAAGAGATTGGCGAGCTGGTGCTGGCCACCAACCTGACCGTAGAGGGGGAGGCCACCGCATTCTATATCGGTGAGCGCGCCACCTCCCTCGGCGTCAATGTCACCCGTATCGCCCACGGCGTACCCCTGGGGGGCGAGCTGGAGTATGTCGACGGCGGCACCCTGGCCCACGCCTTTACCAGCAGGAAGCGCTTCTCATGATATTACCCGCCCCGGTGCTGGTCACCGACAGCGACGGTCTCGACCTCTGTGTGGACGCCTGTCTGGCCACCGACGCCATCGCCGTGGATACCGAATTCGTCCGCACCGATACCTTCTACCCCCTGCTGGGGCTGATCCAGATCTCGGACGGGGAGCAGGTGTGGCTGGTGGACCCCTTGGCTATCGAGGATTTTGGCCCCCTGGAGACCCTGTTCAGCTGCCCGTCGGTGGTCAAGGTGTTTCACTCCTGCTCCGAGGATCTGGAGGTGCTGCGCCACCAGTTGGGGTTGCTGCCCAGTCCGCTGTTCGACACCCAGGTGGCGGCGGCCTTTCTCGGCCACGGCTATTCCCGGGGCTACAGCGCCCTGATGGCCACTGTGCTGGACATCCACCTCGACAAGCACGAAACCCGCTCCGACTGGCTGCGGCGGCCCCTCTCCGACGCCCAGCTGCTGTACGCCGCCGAGGACGTGTATTTTCTCATCAAGGCCTACCGCAAGCTGGTGACCGGCCTCGAGGACAGCGGCCGCAGCCAGTGGATGGCGGAGGATATGGCGGATTTGCTGGCCGCCGCCATGGACCCGGAAACCCCGGATACCTACTACCAAAGAGTCAAGGGCAGCTGGAAGCTGTCCCGGGACGAGCTCGCCCTGCTCAGGGACCTGACCTCCTGGCGGGAGCGGGAGGCGCGGCTGAAAAATCGCCCCCGCAACCGTATCGTGCCCGATCAAGTGTTTCTCGACCTGTTGCGCCTAAAACCCGCCAGGGTGGGGGAGCTCGGCAAGGTGGAGGGCTTTCACACCGGCGCGGTGCGCCGCTACGGGGAGGCGGTGCTGGACATCCTCCGCGGCGAGCCGGACACCCAGGACCTGGAGCTGCCCGCCGCCCCCCTGGACAAGTCCGCCAAAAGCGCCCTGGCGAGGGTTCGCCAGCGTCTGGACAGCAAGGCCGAGGCCCTGGCCATGGCGGTGGAGCTGCTGGCCAGGAAGAAGGATCTGGAAGACCTGGTGCGCTCCAGCCTGCGCGGCGCCCCGGTGCTCCCCGAGCGCCTGGCGCGGGGCTGGCGGCGGGAGGTGATTGGCGAGGGCTTGCTGGACGCCCTGACGGAGGGCGCCGACCATGGCCGATAGGATTCTCTGCGAAGTTTACAAGGGCTCCCGGGAGGAAGAGATGTACCTGTTTGTCGACCGGAGCGAAGGCCTGACCAGGGTGCCGGAAGCCCTGCTGACTCGTTTCGGCACGGCCGCCCTGGTGACCACCATCACCCTGACTGCGGAGCGCAGGCTGGCCCGGGCCGACGCCCGCCGGGTACTGGCGGCAATAGCCGAGCAGGGTTATTACCTCCAGCTGCCCCCGGGCAACGCCGCAATCGGTGATGCGGCAATGGCCGAGATGGATGTCCGCAACGAAAAATTGACTCGATGAACAAGCCGTTCTGGGAAACCAAGACCCTGGCGGAAATGACCAGCGCCGAGTGGGAGTCCCTGTGCGACGGCTGTGGCCGCTGTTGTCTGCTCAAGCTGGAGGACGAGGACGACGGCGCAGTGTACTTCACCAATGTTCACTGCAAGCTTCTCGATGCCGCCAGCTGCAGGTGCAGTGACTACCCCAACCGCCTGGCGCAGGTGCCCGACTGTATCGTCCTCAGCCCGCAGAAGGTACTCGCCATCCCCTGGTTGCCAGCCACCTGCGCCTACCGCATCATTGCCGAAGGCCGCACCCTCGAAGCCTGGCACCCCCTGGTGTCCGGGGATCCGGCCTCGGTCCACCGGGCTGGCATTTCGGTGCGGGGGTGCGTGGTGGCGGAGTCAGCGGTCGCCGAGGAAGATCTCGAGGACCATGTAATACACTGGATCGACTGAGGGGGCCGTATATGTACTCGCAGGAAAACTATTTCTGGGGCCTGGTGGTCTATGGCCTCGGGTTTTTGCTGATTGTTCCCGCCCTTTACCATGTGCTGCGGGTGGCCATGCCCTGGCGGCCGGGGCGGGTTGTGCTGTGGATCCTGGTGGCGGTGCTGCTGCTGACCCCGGTCAGGGCCTACACGGATATGGACTTCCTGGCGCCCGCGTGGGTGGTGGCGTTGTTCGAGTTTGTCAGAACCACCTCCCAGGAAGGCCCGGCGCGGGCCATAACCCCCATGGTGGTGGCTCTGGGCGGGGCCCTGCTGGCGGCGGCGGGGGGATTTTTCATCAAGCGTCGGCTGATCGACCCCAGGCGCAGTCCATCCACCACCTACTGGGACGACCCCCAGTACCGTCACGGCGAGGGGGAGGGCTGGCACGACGGCCGCTCCTCCCTGGAGCCCGAGGATCAAAATCCCCCGCGGGAGGGCTAGCCGGGCGGGGTCAGGCGTCTGGTTGCGACCCTGGCGGTGCCGGGGTCAGGGCTCGCCCTCGTCACTGAAATCCGTGGAAATTTCGTTGTTCACCACATCGACCTTGGCGATATCCACCCAGGAGCTGCCGCTGCCGTCGGGGCCGGATTCCCCGGAATTGTCGTCGGCTATGCGGAAGCGCAGGCTGAGGAAGGATTGCTCCGGCAGCCCCTCGTTGATGATGATGGTGACCCGGCCGGTGGCATCCACATCCAGGCCGTCGTCGCTGAAATAGTGGACCCGCACGGTGTAGATACCCTCCAGCACCTCAGTGGCCGAGCCAATCTCCAGGGTGCCGTGCTCAGGGCCAAAACCCGTGGTGTCGTCGATATCCAATTCCAGACCATTGCCGGTGCGGCGGTTGCCAAACCACATGGCCTCGCCCTCGGGCTCGGTGATATAGAGGTCGACGTCGGTTTCATCCTGTTCCCAGGTGAGGGTGACCAGCAGGTGGGCGGGGGGCAGGGTGCCTTCGACTTCCCGCACCACCGTGGGGGCGCTCTTGAACCAGTTGTTTTCCGTGCTTGCATCCACCCCCGCCAGGGCGACGATGGTGTTGATGCCGTGGGAAATCTCGATGGCGTTGCTGAAGGTGCCGCTGGGCACTGACAGCTGGCGGCCCACGCCGCGCACTTCCACGTAGAGGCTGGTCTCGGTGCTCAAGTCGTTGAGAAAGGACCCGCTGAAGTCGGATTCCCGGGCGTTGATCAGCTCTCCCTCCTGCGGGGTGTCGACGGCGAGATTCTCCGACCCGGGGAAGCCCGCGGCCGCCTCCTGGGCGAGGGCGGCGAAATCCCCGTCCCGGCCGTAGCTGGCGAGGGCGGCATAGCCGCGAACGGACAACCCGCCGTAGGCGCCGAAACTGGTGCCGTCAAAGCCGATAAACTGCTCCGCCCCGGGAATGTTGGGGTCGTAAAAATAGAACCCGGTCTCGTCATAGGCGTAGACCACTGCCGCTGTGGTGGCCGAGTTTTCCCCCAGAGTCAGCACCAGAGGGGCGTTGAAGGCGCTCAGGTAGGCTTTGAGGAGCAAGCCCAGATCCTCATCCTTGAAGGCCTGGGTATTGCGCCACTGCTGCACCCCCCAGGTCTCGCTCTGGGACATCTGGACCCTGGCGGCGGCTATCCTGTTGGCTTCCGCCAGATAGGCGCCGCTGAGGAGGGTGCCCTGGTCAAAGTGCCAGGCGGCAAAGCCCGCCATGCCAAAACTGTTGCCCCCGGGGGAGAAATAGCTGCCGTAGTTGGCGATGTCCCAGCCGTTGACGGCGGGGGCAAAGCCAGTGGCGAAACTGGCGGGGGGATTGGCGTCGGCTTCGGCGAGAACGAAGGTGGAAAACCGCCTGGTGTCAAAGGTGAGGATGTTGTTTTGCTCGTCCCGCGCCAGCACGGTCAGCGGGTGAAAGCTGGTGCCGTCGTAGTACAGGGCCAGCAGGTTGCTCTCATTCTGGACCTCGCCCTGGTTATAGGTGACGGCAATGGTGATGGGGCCATTGAGCAGTTCCTGGTGAGCATCGCTCACTGCCACCTCCACCGCACTGCCCACCTGACTCAGGCCCTGGGGCAGAGTCGCGCTCAGGGTGGTGGTGCTGACGGTGAGGTCAATGGTTTCCAGCAGGGAGCGGCCGGGGGCGGTTGCGGTGACATTGCCCGAGGTCACCACCACATCGTCGAGGGTGGGGGTGTCGTCGATTATTTCGCCACCGCTGTCGTCCTCCCGCTCCTCGAGGACATCGTCGAGATCCCTGGGGTTGTTGTTTTCGTCGAGGTAAATCAGGTCGTCGCCGCCACCGCCACCGCCGCCACAGGCGGCAAGCGCCAGGAACATCAGCAGCAGGGTCGACAGTAGGAGGGGTTTGCCGGTAATGGTTGTTTTCATAATCACTTCCCAGTGTGAGCAGATATTGTTGCCGCCGGAGCTGCCGATGGCAGGGCGGGCAGCCGGGCTTGCGGTGTGTCGGTGGCTAAACGATACGGTCAAAGGCGGTCGCTATCAATAGCTGGCGCCAATCCTGTGAACCCCACGCCCTGTCCCGACCACGACAAAGCCCGGGGGCGGGGCTATAATCCCCCACTTTTGCGAGCGGAACCTCTACTGTCCATGGGTAATTTCAAGCAGGACCTGGCAAAGCGCCGCACCTTTGCCATCATCTCCCACCCGGATGCGGGTAAAACCACCATCACCGAAAAGCTGTTGCTGTTTGGCAAGC
>CAZWUP010000213.1:0-5217 GCA_964637045.1 uncultured Porticoccaceae bacterium
TGTAGCCGGTTGGGTGCCGCCGTCGTTCGCTCACAGAGTGAGCTCCTACAGGGGGGCATTGGGTGGGAGCCCGATCCCCCGGGCGAATGGGGGATGGGCGATGCGCCTGTAGCCGGCTGGGTGCCACCTTTGTTCGCTCACAGAGTGAGCTCCTACAGGGGGGGGCATTGGGTGGGAGCCCGGTCTCCGGGCGAATGGGGGTGGGCGGGCTTTCGCGCACTGTGGTGTAAATACCGATTGTGCGCAATTGAGGATGGTGGAGCTGGGCCTTATACTTCACAGCTATCAACCGGATACCCACATCACCATGGAACAGCAACTCAGATCGGCCGTGGCAGTCCTTGCCCTGGCGGTGGGACTTGTCCTACTGACCGGCTGCGGCAACAAGGGTGCCCTCTATATTCCCGAGGCCCCCGCCGAAGCCCAGCCCGTCGAGGGCCGCAGTGAATAGCCCCGCCCGAGGACAGCCCATGACCACCTTCAGCCGTCGCCACGGCCAGCTCTTCGTCGAGGAGCTGGCCCTCGCCACCGTCGCCCAGCAATTTGGCACCCCCTGCTATGTGTACAGCAGGGCGGCCATCAGCGAGCGCTTTCTCGCCTACCAGGATGCGGATATCCCCCAGGCCAAGCTGATCTGCTACGCGGTCAAGGCCAACGCCAATATCGCCGTGCTCAATGTCCTGGCCCGCCTGGGGGCGGGTTTTGACATCGTCTCCGGCGGCGAGCTGCAGCGGGTGCTGCTGGCGGGCGGCGACCCGGCAAAGATCGTCTTTTCCGGCGTCGGCAAGCAGGCCCACGAAATGCGCCTGGCCCTGGAGACCGGCATTCACTGCTTCAACGTGGAGTCGGAGCAGGAGCTGGCAACCCTAAACCGGGTGGCCGGGGAACTCGGCGTCACCGCCCCGGTCTCCCTGCGGGTGAACCCGGATGTGGACGCCCAGACCCACCCCTATATCTCCACGGGTTTGAAGGACAACAAGTTCGGCATCGATATCAACCTGGCCCTCGGGGTCTACCGGCGGGCGGCGACCATGGCCAATATCCGGGTGGTGGGGGTGGACTGCCATATCGGCTCCCAGCTCATCACCATCGCCCCCTTCCTGGACGCTCTGGAACGCACCCTGGTGCTGGTGGATGAACTGGCCGCAGAGGGTATCGCCATCCAGCACCTGGATCTGGGGGGCGGCCTGGGGGTGAGCTACCGAGACGAGCAGCCCCCCCACCCCGGCGACTACCTCAGGGAGGTTTCCCGGCGCCTGGGGGATCGCCAGCTGACGCTGATCTTCGAACCCGGGCGCTCCATTGTCGCCAACGGCGGCGTGTTCCTCACCCGGGTGGAATACCTGAAACTCGGCGAACACAAGAACTTCGCCGTGGTGGACGGCGCCATGAACGACATGATCCGCCCGGCTCTCTACGACGCCTGGATGGCCATCGATCTGGTGACCCAGCGGGAGGGCCCGGGCCACACCTTCGATATCGTCGGCCCGGTGTGCGAAACCGGCGACTTCCTCGGCAAGGACCGGGAGCTGAACCTGGAGCCCGGCGACCTGCTGTGCCTGCACTCCGCCGGGGCCTACGGCTTTGCCATGAGCTCCAACTACAACACCAGGGGTCGGGCCGCCGAGGTGATGGTGGACGGCGACCGGGCCCACCTTGTGCGCCAGCGCGAAACCTTTGCCGATATGGTGCGCGGCGAACAACTGCTGCCGGAGTAACAGGGTGCTGCTACGTTTCACCAAAATGCACGGCCTGGGCAACGACTTTGTCGTCATCGACGCCGTGACCCAGCCGGTGACCATCACCGAGGCCATCGCCCGCACCCTGGGGGATCGCCACTTTGGCGTGGGTTGCGACCAGATTCTGGTGGTGGAGGCGCCCTCCACCCCGGATGTGGACTTCAACTACCGCATCTTCAACACCGATGGCAGCGAAGTCTCCCAGTGCGGCAATGGCGCCCGCTGCTTTGCCAAGTTTGTCCGCGACCGGCGCCTGACCGGCAAAAGGAGCATCCGGGTGCGCACCGCCGCCGGCGTGCTGACCCTGACGGTGGACAACGACAATCTGATTACCGTGGCCATGGGCAGGCCGGTGTTCGCCCCGGCGGAGATCCCCTTTATCGCCGACCATCAGGCCCCGGAGTACAGTCTCGAGGTGGCGGGCCAGCGGGTCACCCTGTCCGCCCTGTCCATGGGCAATCCCCACGGGGTGCTGCGGGTGGCCGATGTCCACAGCGCCCCGGTGGCCACCCTGGGCCCGGCCCTGGAGTCCCACCCCAGCTTTCCCCAGCGGGTCAATGTGGGCTTTATGGCCATCAAGAGCCGGGGCGAAATCGACCTCCGGGTCTATGAACGGGGCGCCGGGGAAACCCTGGCCTGCGGCAGCGGCGCCTGCGCCGCGGTGGTGGCGGGCATCAACCTGGGCCTGCTGGACAACAGGGTCACCACCAACCTTCCCGGTGGCACACTCACCATCCACTGGCAGGGGGGCGACAGCCAGGTGCTGATGACCGGCCCGGCCACCACCGTCTTTCAAGGGCGTATCCGACTATGACCATGAGCGAAAAAAAATCCCTGGCCAGTGCCGAAGGTCTGCAGGTGGCGGACTATTTGCGCCGGCACCCGGAGTTTTTCAATCACCACCCCGACGTCCTGGCGTTTCTCCAGCTGCCCCACAACGCGGGTGGCGCGGTGTCCCTGGAGGAGAGACAGCAGCTGGTGCTGCGGGAGCGCAACAGTGAGCTGCGCAACCGACTCGACGAGCTGATGGCCACCTCCAAGACCAACGACCAGCTGTTCGCCAAAAGCCGGGCCCTGGTGCTCAGCCTGATCGCCGCCACCAGCAAGGACGACATATTCACCGCCCTGCACCGCAGTTTTGGCGGCGAATTCGCCACCGAGCACTACTCCCTCACCCTGGTGGACGGCAGCGGCAGGGGCCCCGGGGTCCACAGCAGGTCCCTGAACGAGCTGCAGGGACAGCTGGCGGCGGTGCTGGACTCGGACACCCCGGTGTGCGGCGTGCTGAGGCCACAGCAACTCACCCTGTTGTTTGGCGACAAGGCCCGGGAGCTCGGCTCGGCGGTGGCCATTCGCCTGGTCACCGACCGGGTCTACGGCATTCTGGCCCTGGGCAGCGCCGACAGCCACTACTACCACAGCGGCATGGATACCCTGTTTCTGCGCTTTATCGCCGACGTGCTCAACCTGGTGCTCTACCCGCGACTATAATGGGGGGCACCTGTGTGCTGCCCCAGAGCTGATGATGCCCGACACCCCGTTGGCCCCTGAACTCGACGCCTTTGCCCGCCATCTCGGCACTGAGCGCCAACTGTCACCCCACACCGTGGCGGGCTACCTGAGGGACTGCCGCAAACTGGCGGATTGGTGTGGCCAGCAGGGCATTGCCCGTGCCGACGCCATCGACAGCCAGCATATCCGCAGCTGTGTGGCCCGCCTCCACCACGGCGGCCTGAACAGCAAGAGTCTGCAGCGCTGGCTGTCCTCGGTGCGCGCCTTTTTTGACTTTGGCATCCGCAGCCGCTGGTTGAAGGACAACCCGGCCCTGGGTATCGCCGCCCCCCGGGGCCAGCGCAAGCTGCCAAAAACCCTGGATGCCGACCAGGCCAGCCGCTTTATGGCGGTGGCTGGAGATGACTGGCAGGCGCTGCGGGACCGGGCGCTGGTGGAACTCTTCTACTCCTCCGGGTTGCGCCTGGCGGAACTGGTGGGCCTGGACTTGGGCAATCTCGACCTCCAGCAGGCCAGTGTTGTGGTGCTGGGCAAGGGCCGCAAGGAACGCCTGCTGCCGGTGGGCTCCCATGCCGCGGCGGCCCTTGCCGCCTGGCTGGCGGTGCGCGGTCAGTACGCCAACAGCGATTGCCAGGCCCTG
This sequence comes from uncultured Porticoccaceae bacterium, assembly GCA_964637045.1. GTDB lineage: Bacteria > Pseudomonadota > Gammaproteobacteria > Pseudomonadales > Porticoccaceae > CAYXXZ01. The sequence goes on from CAZWUP010000213.1 coordinate 3,892, forward strand.
TTTGTCAGCAGGCGGGGCACCCGGCTCGCCGCCCGCAGCGTCCAGGACCGGCTGCACAAACTCGGCCTGGCCCAGGGTTTGCCGGAGCGGGTGCACCCCCATATGCTGCGCCACTCCTTCGCCAGCCACCTGCTGGAATCCAGCGGCGATCTGCGGGCAGTGCAGGAGCTGCTGGGCCACGCCAACCTGTCCACCACCCAGGTCTACACCCACCTGGATTTCCAGCACCTGGCCAAGGTCTATGACAGCGCCCACCCCAGGGCGCGCAAAAAGCCCGGGGCGGCGGATTGATTTTAGTCCGGGCGACATTGTCCGAGGTGCTGGTTGGGTGTAGCCAGGGCGATAAGGGGGGGGGCGTGCTGAGCCTCAAGGACGCAACCCCACACTATCTCGGCATCAATTCTTGTTGGGTTACGGCTGCGCCTAACCCAACCTACGCACTCAACAACGCACCCCAAAGCATCTCGACATCGATTCTTGTTGGGTTACGGCTGCGCCTAACCCAACCTACAGACTGGATCCAGCAGCCCCAGGCCCGCAGCCTCACATCATCGCGGGAATTAAGTCAGTGCCCTCGATGTCCAACCCCTCCCAACCACAAAATCAGGAAGCCCCATGACTCGTTTGCGCAACTACGTCGGCACGTCCCTTATTGTGTTTACCCTGGCCACCCTGGGTGCCACAGCCCCCAGTTACGGGGATGACCACCCGCGGCCGAGAACGGTTTCCACCTCTGGCCAGGGGTTGATCAAGGTCCCCGCCGACCAGGCGGAGATCACCATGCAGGTCACCTCCACCCAAAAGTCCGCCACCGCTGCCAAGGGGGAAGTGGATCGCCGCATCAACACCGCCCTGGCGAGCCTCACTGCCCTGGGTATCAGCAAGAAGGATATGGTGGCCGCCACCCTTAGGCTGGCGCCGGAGTACGAATACCACAACAACAGCAGAACCTTTGCCGGCTACAACGCCAGTCGGGATTTGATCGTCACCCTCAAGGACCTGGACAAGCTGGACAAGGTCCTGGAGGCCGCCACCGGCTCCGGCATCGACATCATCCAGGCCATCACCCTCACAACCAGCAAGGAGGAGGACAGCCGCAGACGGGCCTACGAGATGGCCATCGCGGACTCCCTGGCCAAGGCCCGCAGCCTGGCCAGCGCCTACGGCGCCGAGCTGGGGGCCATTCACAGCATCAGCTACCAGGGCAGCGAGCCAATGATTGCCCAGAAGGCCGAGATGGGCATGATGCGGGCGGCGGACTCTGGCGGCGGCCAGTACCTGCACGACGACATCAGCTTTCGCGACCAGGTTCAGGTGGTGTTTGAG
>CAZWUP010000214.1:0-5215 GCA_964637045.1 uncultured Porticoccaceae bacterium
TCATCGGCGCACGTCATTCGTTGGGGCAAGGTCAACATCGACCCACAAGATGCAAGGAAACCCGAAGAATTGTGTAGGAGCGCGGTCTCCGGGCGAATGGGGATGGTCGATGTGCCCATAGCCGGCTGTGTAACCGTCGTTCGTAATTTTGAAGATGGGCTTACCGGACGGTTAAGACTTTCATAGATACTTGGCGGCAAGAGGGATTGATGACAAGGGACGGCCTCACCCGCGCCGTGACCACAAACCAAAAAACCCCCGGCCTGGGGCCGAGGGTTTTTTGGTTTGGCGGTGAGGGAGGGATTGATGATTTCGGCCTTGTGGGCCGAAATCACCCCTTCGGGGCTGCGTCGCTGCGCTCCTTGTCCAAAACGCTGACGCGTTTTGTCGAACCGGAGGGCTCTCACCCACGCCGTGACCACAAACCAAAAACCCCCGGCCTGGGGCCGGGGGTTTTTGGTTTGGCGGTGAGGGAGGGATTCGAACCCTCGATAGGGATTAACCTATACACACTTTCCAGGCGTGCTCCTTCAACCGCTCGGACACCTCACCAAATTCTGTTCTCATCCCGCTTTTTGACGGTCGGGATTGATGATAACGGCTTGGGGCCGTTATCACCCCTTCGGGGCAGCGTCGCTGCGCTCCTCGTCCAAATTGCTGGCCGCAATTTGTCGAACCCTCGATAGGGATTAACCTATACACACTTTCCAGGCGTGCTCATTACTCATCGCTGCGCTCTTCGCCCTTCGGGTCGCCTCGCTACGCGGGCGCTCTCTCCGGCTGCGCCTCCGAGTCAACCCCTCGGACACCTCGCCAAATAGGTGAATATGCTTTGACAACCCCCTCCCCTGGCTCTTTTTCGGGGAGTTAACCATTGTCATAGTCAGGACTAGCGATCTTGCTGCAGGCCCCTTTTTAGAGGCCGCAACTGTACACAAGCGCAATCTCAAAAGCAATGTTATGGCCAGTGACTGACATGATTTTTTATGTCCGCCGGCGGGGGCGCCCGCGGGGGGACCTTGGGTGTGCCCAGGTAGAGAAAGGCGACAATCCTCTCGCTGTCCGCCAGGCCAAGGCCCGTGGCGACCTGGCGGTTGAATGCCAGATCGCCGGTGCGCCAGATGGCGCCCAAACCCTGGGCAAAGGCGGCGTTGAGCATGTTTTGCACCGCGGCACCCGCCGACAGCAGTTGCTCCACCTCCGGCACCTTGGGGTCTTCCTTGATGCTGGATATCGCCACCACGATCATCGGCGCCCGCCGGGGCAGGGCCAGCAGCCTGGCGCACTCCTCTGGAGTGGGTGCCGGGAAGTTGTGTTGGCGCGCGCTGAGGAACAGCTCCCCCAGCCTGGACAAACCCTCCCCTTCAACCACCAGGAAGCGCCAGGGTTTCAACTGGCGGTGGTCGGCGGCGCGAAAGGCCACTTCAAAGAGGGTTTGCAACTGATCGGCAGTGGGCGGTGGATCACCCAGCTGCGCGCATGATGTCCTGCTTTTCAGTGTCGCGATGACAGTGGATTGACTCAACCTGAAAATCCCCACGGATCTGCTTCTAAAATCTTGATTCCGTATGCCAAAAATGTAGACTGGTTCACAAACCTGCCGCGCCAGCCGCACCCATGACACCCATTATCACTGTAGGAAGCAATGATAACTTGGCGGTTCCCCATTCCATAGCACAATCCGTGGATGTGGTGTTTCGTCTCGCCGCGGCTGCGGTTTTGATTTCCTCCGTCAAGTTCAGCGGCAGTGCTGCCGCCCATCCACTTCTCGCCACCGGAGGCCTGGTTCTGCTGGCTGGAACCTATCTGGTGCTGAGCTATCTGCCGGGCTGTAGCCGCCCCGGCGAAGCCACCAAGCTGCGGGAGCAGCAGCTGATCCGCCACTGTGATGCCCTGGTGCTGGGGCTCTGTGTACTCCTGCTTCCCTTCTCTTACACCACGCTGGTGAGCGCGGCGCTACTGGTGGCGGTCAGGGCCGTGTGCCTGGGGGGAATCGGCCTGTTGGCAGCCCATGTCGCCATCTTCACCTTGGGTATGCTGGTGGCTTTCGCGGCGCGCCGACCGGATATCGTCCTGCATACCTCGGAAACAGTCAGCATTGTCGCCATTCTCGCCCTGCCCTGCTTTCTCGTGTATTTGGGCTCGCGCATGTACCGCCGACAGCTGGAGCTGGACACCGGGCTGCAATCGGCAAGGCTAGAGTTGGTACAACTCAAGCTGAACAACTACAAGCTGGCCAAGTATTTGTCCCCCTCCCTGCGCAAGGCAATTCTCTCGGGCAAGCGGGTCGCCCTGGAAACCCAGCGCAAGCGGGTGACGGTGTTCTTTTCCGATATTGTCGGCTTCAGTGAGCTGTCCGAACAACTGGAGACGGATGTCCTCACCGAGATGCTCAACCTGTACCTCAGCGAGATGTCGGATATCGCCCTGAAATTTGGCGGCACCATCGACAAATTTATCGGCGATGCCATCATGGTGTTCTTCGGCGACCCCGTCACCAAGGGGGCCAAGGAGGACTGTGTCGCCTGCGTCGCCATGGCCCTGACCATGCAGAAGCGGATGATTGATCTCAACAAGCGCTGGTCCGCCCAGGGCATCAAGCAGCCTCTGGCGATACGTATCGGCATCAATACCGGCTTCTGCACCGTCGGCAACTTCGGCACCGAAAGCCGCTTCGACTACACCCTGCTGGGCACCGAGGTCAACAAGGCCAGCCGCCTGGAGTCCCAGGCCCAAGCGGGGCAGATTCTGATTTCCCGGGGCACCTACGAGCTGGTCAAGGACCTGATCTATTGCGAACCCAGGGGCGCCCTCACCCTCAAGGGGTTCAGCGAGCCCGTCGAGGCCTTCGCCGCCGTGGACTTGCGCGCCAATCTGGGCAAGGAGGAGTTCTGCGTGGAGCACACCACCGAGGGCTTCACCATGTTCATGGACCTGGAAAACATCCCCCACCTGCAAAAACAGCGGGTGATGGCCAACCTGGAAGAGGCCTACGAGCAGCTGCGCCGGGATATTTTTTCCAACACCAGGGCCGGGGTGAAAATCATCAAGTAGCGGGAACGGACAGCGACGGGCGGCCCCTGGTGTAAGGGCAGCCACGGGGGAAGCCCGCAAAGGCCGACCTCCGACGGAACCACATGCGCTGGTCGCCGAAAAACCACCCGCACCTCAGGCTCGCCCCCATCAACCCTTGTACCACCCCACCCGGCCCCTTCAGGCAGTGGGGCGGCTGGCTATAAAGGCGCCCACTGCCAGGAACAGCACCCCGGTTGCCGCCAGTACCGGCGCGGCAAAGCCCACCACCAGCAGGGTCAGCCAGCTCAGGGGAAGCAGGCCCAGGGTTAGCCATTTGGCCCGTCGTGGCACGGCGCCGTGATCGCGCCAGGCGCGCAGCAGGGGGCCGAAATGGCTGTGGTCGTGGAGCCAAGCCCAGAGGCGCGGGGATCCCCGCGGCGCCGCCCAGGCCGCCACCAGCAGGAAGGGAGTGGTGGGCAGCAGGGGCAGCACCACTCCGGCGGCGCCCAGGCCGATACAGCTCCAGGCCAGCCACAGAAAGGGCAAACGCCGGCAGGTGTTCGGTGATGACATGGCATTACCCCGGTTGGAATCACAGCGGCAGGAATGCGACCCGCTTCTGGCCGCAGCCCGCAACCGAACGGCATTGCAGCCGATCGCCGCTCTCCTTTGTAGTGTAACCTCTGGCGCAGCCGATACCTTGACCAGAATCAATTTACCATCGTGCCTTGAACTGGACGGGGCAACGTCACTCTGACTGATTTAGCGCCAAAATCAAGTCGCCGGTCGCAAGTCCGCCCGGCGCGACAATATCCTGGAGCGAGTACTGATCCAGGGTGCTCACGAAGGCCCGCAGCGCCTGCTGGAAGACACTCTTTAGTGCACAGCGGGGGGATAGCAAGCACCTGGGGTCGGTGCCGAAGCATTCGGCGATAGTCATACTCGGCTCCATGTCGCGCACCACCCGGCCGAGGCCGATGGCGCAGGGGTCAGCGGCCAATTTCAGGCCCCCATTCTTGCCCCTCTGGGTCTTGAGGTAACCCAGGGTACTCAGCTGGTGCACCACCTTGACCACATGGTTGCGGGAGATACCGTGGTGACTGGCGATCTGGGAAATGGTGGCCAGATCGTTGGGGCGCTCGGCGACGTACATCAGTACCCGCAGAGCGTAGTCTGTGTATTGGGTCAGCTTCATGGCACCTGTCTCCCGCGATAGATGTCCAGATTATAACCGCCAGTGACGGTTTGACGACATTAAGATGTATGTGCTATACATCTTACTCCTTTTGATTACCCTGCGGGAGCGGCCCAGGGCGTGAATAGAAGAGGTGAAACATGACTTCAATGGGGCTGCCGACAGCGGCTGGCCGAGAGGTGGAGACAACCCGCGAATGGGAGCCTCTACCCGGCGACCTGGTGGTGTGGATGCTGATTCTCCTCGAGGTGACTACCTTTGCCCTGATGTTTGTCGCCTTTACCTGGATGCGAAGCCTGCATCCAGACATCTTTCACTCCGGCCAACAGCACCTGCACCCGGTTGCAGGCCTGATCAACACCCTGGCCCTGCTCACGGCAAGCGCCCTCGTCGCCCAGGGGGTGGTGGCCAACCGCGCCGACCGACAGCGGCAGGCCTGCAGGTGGTTGTGGGCGGCCCTGGCCGCTGCATTGATCTATGTGGTCGTCAAGTGCTGGGAGTACGGGCAACTGGGTGGAGCCGGTCTCAGCCTGCGGGACAACCATTTCTTTATGGCCTATTTTTTGATCACCGGCTTTCATCTACTGCACGTAATCCTCGGCATGGGGTTTCTCTGGGTGATGGCAGGCAAACTGTTCAGAGGAGGTTATGGGCAGGACAATGCTCTGGGTCTCGAAAGTGGCGCCAGTTACTGGCACATGGTTGACCTGATCTGGATTCTCCTGTTTCCCATCCTCTACGTGATTCGCTGACGATGAATCCGGTACTTGCCAGGTGGCTGGTGTTGATGCTGGTGACCATCGGCGGCTTTCTGCTGGCGGAGGGTTCCCTGTCCCCCTGGGTGGCGGGCCTGATCCTGATCCTCACCATAATCAAGGGACGCATCATCGTCGTCCACTTTATGGAACTCGGTGGCCGCAGGCATATCCTCGGCCATGCCATGAACCTGTACTGCCCACTGGTGGCAATACTGGTGTGGGTAATTCTTTTCCTGTAACGACCTAT